>JALRIL010000190.1 GCA_023255445.1 Limnohabitans sp.
GCCAGGGCTCGAGCGCGTTACGCAGCGTGAGCACCATGCCGTCGACGTTGACATTGCCCACTGTGGGGAAGCGGAACTCGAAGTGCGGCGCGAACCAGGCCGGATCGAAATGGAAGCCGCAGTCTCCCAGCTCGGTGAGCACATCGTCAAAGTCCTGCTTGATCCAGTGGTGCATCATGAAGCGGTCGTGCAGCTCGGTGCCCCAGCGGGTCACGGGGGCGGTGTAGGGTTCGTCCCAGAAGCGGGCCACCAGCGCACGCAGCAGGAGTTGCTGCACGATGCTCATGCGCGCGTGCGGCGGCATCTCGAAGGCGCGCAGCTCCAGCAGGCCCAGGCGGCCCGTGCTGCTGTCGGGCGAATACAGCTTGTCGATGCAGAACTCGCTGCGGTGGGTGTTGCCGGTCACGTCGATCAGCACGTTGCGCAACGTTCTATCGACCAGCCAAGGGGGCATGTCGTTGCCGTAGATTTTTCGGTTGGCCACGATCTCGCGCAGCGCGATTTCCAGCTCATAGACCTGGTCGTTGCGCGCTTCGTCCACACGCGGGGCCTGGCTGGTTGGGCCGATGAAGAGGCCGCTGAAGAGGTAGCTGAGCGACGGGTGGTTGTGCCAGTACAGGATCAGGCTGGCCAGCAGCTCGGGGCGGCGCAAAAACGGGCTGTCGGCCGGCGTGGCGCCGCCCATGACCATGTGGTTGCCGCCGCCGGTGCCGGTGTGGCGGCCGTCGGTCATGAACTTTTCGGCCGACAGGCGCGACTCGAAAGCGGCCTTGTACAAAAACTCGGTGTGCTGCACCAGCTCGCCCCAGTTGTGCGCGGGGTGGATGTTGACCTCGATCACGCCGGGGTCGGGCGTGACCTGCAGCAGTTTCAGACGCGCGTCGCGTGGCGGCGGGTAGCCCTCCAGCACGATCTGCACACCCAGTGCGCTGGCGGTGGCCTCGACGGCGGAAAGCAGCGCCAGGTAGTCTTCGAGGTGCGCGAGCGGCGGCATGAACACATACAGGTGCGAGCCCTGGCCACCGTGCTGGCGTTCGGCCTTGGGGCCGTTAGCACGCATGGGGTCGCGCGCTTCGACCACCAGCGCGGTGCGGGTGATCCAGGCGGCAGATTCGAAACGGTCTGGTGAGCGCGTGTCCAGGGTGCGGGCTTGCGGGCCGCTGTGCAGTGCAGCGTGTGAGGGTTGCGACAGGCTGTGGGCGTTGTCCCAGGCCGCGTTGTGTTGCTTGCGGATCGTGGCCGCTGCAGGCAGCGGCTTGCGGGCGGCGAAAGGGTCTTGCTCGATCTGCCAGGGGTAGTCACCCTCGCTGACCCAGGGCAGGGTGTCCAGCGGCAAGCGGTAGCCCATGGGCGAGTCGCCCGGAATGAGGTACATGCGCTCGTCGCGGAAGAACCAGGGGCCAGTGCTCCAGCGGGTGCCATTCAGGCCAGGGCCATCGGCCTGGATCGGCAGGGCATAGCCAATGACGCTGTCGAGCTGCTGCTTGAACACGCGGCGCAGGCGCACGCGCTCCAACTCATCGTCCAGACGCGAGTCAAACGGGTCGACGTTGACCGGCAGGCGGCGTTCGCGCCAGAGGTAGTACCAGGTGTCCTCAAAGCCGGGCTGCACGTATTGGCTGCTCAGGCCCAGCTGCTCGCACAGGGTCTGCATAAACAGGCGCGCATCTTCGCTCGTGTACTGGTGGGGCTCACGCTCGTCGGCAAACAGCGTGGGGTCGTGCCAGATGGGTTCGCCATCGGCGCGCCAGTAGATCGACAGCGCCCAGCGCGGCAGCTGCTCGCCCGGGTACCACTTGCCCTGGCCAAAGTGCAGAAAGCCGCCCTGGCCGTATTCAGCACGCAGCTTGTGCACCAGCTCGGTGGCCAGGCCTCGTTTGGTGGGGCCCAGGGCGTCGGTGTTCCACTCGGGCGCGTCGCGGTCGTTCACCGCTATAAAGGTGGGCTCGCCGCCCATGGTCAGGCGTACGTCGCCGGCTTGCAGCTGCTGGTCCACCTGTTCACCGAGCTGGAGCACCTGCGCCCACTGTTCTTCGGTGTAGGGCTTGGTCACGCGGGGCGACTCGTAGATGCGTGTGACCTTCATCTCGTGGCCGAACTCGACCTCGCACTCGTCGATCAGGCCTTCGATGGGCGCGGCGCTGCTGGGTTGCGGCGTGCAGGCCAGCGGAATGTGGCCTTCACCGGCCAGCAGGCCCGACGTCGGGTCCAACCCGATCCAGCCTGCGCCGGGCAGGTACACCTCGCACCAGGCGTGCAGGTCGGTGAAGTCCACCTCGGTGCCGCTGGGGCCGTCGAGCGACTTCACATCGGGCGCGAGTTGAATCAAATAACCCGAGGCAAAGCGCGCTGCC
>JALRIL010000199.1 GCA_023255445.1 Limnohabitans sp.
ATAAATCTTTATTCTCAAACGTTTCACGCACGTAGTTAACCATCTTTTTGGTTTCCCATTCCTTACCTACAAAGCCGTATTTTTTAGCTTCTTTAAAGTTTAGATACTCGCCGTGACCTCCGTTTCTCTCCATCAGTTGTAGCAATATTTATTTCTTTATATTCAGCATTGTTTCTGGCTAATAATCTTTTTGCTGCATCACAAAAATTACAAAGTGGTCCTGTATTTCTACCCGAAAGACAATACCCCCGGTTGCACCACCGAGGCCATGCAATTCCGCGACAAGTACAAAGACTTTGTCAAAGCCGGTGCCGTGGTTTTTGGCGTGTCACGTGACAACATGAAGTCACATGATGATTTCAAAACCAAGCTCGAACTGCCCTTCGAGCTGATTGCAGATACTGAAGAAAAAATGTGCCACATGTTCGGCGTGGTCAAAAACAAGATCATGTACGGCAAGAAGGTCAAGGGTATTGAACGAAGCACCTTCCTGGTGGGTGCAGACGGTTTGCTCAAGCAGGAATGGCGTGGCCTGAAAGTGCCGGGCCATGTTGACGAAGTCCTCAAGGCCGTCAAGGCCCTGAAAAAAGCGACTGCAACGACAGCTTGAAAACCCTCAAAGGGGGACACAGAGCTCGTGCATAATGGGCTCATGCAGATTGCAGTCGTACCCCGAATCTCTCTCAAAGCCGCCCGGCATGCCTGGCGGCTTTTTGCTTTCGGGCCTTTCATGTTTCAGTAGACAAGGCTTTGCCCCATGCCCCTGCCTCCGCCTCCCAAACAACGCGCTACCCTGCTCACCCAAAAATCCCTCGCTGAGGCGCCGCCCGCAAAAGCCCCCCGCGCAGTGCCTTCACAATCTCTGGAAGCTCCTGCCAGTGTGACTACGCCGAAGGTGACTGCAGCCCCTGCGGTACGTGTGTCCGTCAAAACTGCCTCGCCCGTCAAAGCCATCAAATCGACAACACGCAGCGCTAAATCGCGCAAGAGCAATGGTCCAGCCAAGCTGTTTGTACTGGACACCAATGTGCTGATGCACGACCCCATGTGTCTGTTCCGCTTCGAGGAACATGATGTGTTCTTGCCCATGATCGTGCTCGAAGAGCTCGACAGCAATAAAAAGGGAACCTCCGAAGTCGCACGCAATGCACGCCAGGCCAGCCGGTATCTGGACACGCTGGCGGCCTCCAGCCCGGACATGGCAGCCGGTCAGCCCCTGTCATCTCTTGGGCACACCGAGGCTCAGGGACATTTGTTCTTCCAGACAGAGCCCCTGGACCTGAGCCTGCCCTTGGCACTGCCGCAAGGCAAGGCAGACAACCAGATTCTGGGCGTGGTTCGCGCCCTGTGCGAAAAGCACAACAAACGTGAAGTGGTTCTGGTTTCCAAAGACATCAATATGCGAGTCAAGGCACGCGCCATGGGCCTGCAGGCCGAAGACTACCAGAACGACAAGGCGCTCGAAGATGGCGACATGCTCTACACCGGTGCATTGGCTCTGCCCGCTGACTTCTGGGCCAAACATGGCAAAACCGTGGAAAGCTGGCAGCAAGGCAGCCACACGTTCTACAGGATCTCCGGGCCCATCGTGCCCAGCCTGTTCATCAACCAGTTTGTGTACTTTGAAGCTGCAGGCGAGCCCAGTCTCTATGCCCGCGTCACCGAAGTGCGCGGCAAAACCGCCGTGCTGCGTACCCTCAAGGACTTTGCGCACCAGAAAAACGCTGTCTGGGGCGTAACGGCTCGCAACCGAGAGCAAAACTTTGCCCTGAACCTACTGACCGATCCAGAGGTGGACTTTGTCACCCTGACTGGTACGGCCGGCACTGGCAAGACCCTGATGGCCTTGGCTGCTGGCTTGACACAGGTTCTGGATGACCGTCGTTACACCGAGATCATCATGACCCGCGCCACCGTGAGCGTGGGCGATGACATTGGCTTTCTGCCAGGCACCGAAGAAGAAAAAATGGGCCCGTGGATGGGTGCGCTGGACGACAACCTGGAGTTTCTGGCCAAGGGCGATGGAGGGGGTGCTGGCGAGTGGGGGCGTGCAGCCACCAATGAGCTGATCAAGAGCCGCATCAAGATCAAGAGCATGAACTTCATGCGCGGCCGCACCTTCATGAACAAGTACGTCATCATCGACGAAGCGCAGAACCTGACGCCCAAACAGATGAAGACCTTGATCACCCGTGCAGGCCCAGGCACCAAAATCATCTGCATGGGCAACCTCGCGCAAATCGATACACCCTACCTGACCGAGGGCTCTTCAGGCTTGACCTACGCAGTCGACCGTTTCAAAGGCTGGGCTCACAATGGACACATCACCCTGGCACGAGGTGAACGTTCGCGTCTGGCTGACTTTGCCAGCGAAGTCCTTTAAAAGTCGTCACTCATACCGCCAGCCAGGCTTTCGAAGCGGGTCAGCGGCTTGAGGAAGGCCAGGCGAACGGTCCCGGTGGGGCCGTTACGCTGCTTGCCGATGATGATTTCCGCCACACCAGGATCTTTGGAGTCTTTGTTGTAGTAGTCGTCACGGTAAATGAACATGATGATGTCTGCATCCTGCTCGATGGCGCCGGACTCTCGCAGGTCACTCATCATGGGGCGCTTGTCGGTACGCTGCTCCACGCCGCGGTTGAGCTGTGACAACGCAATCACGGGACATTGAAGCTCCTTGGCCAGCATTTTCAAGCCACGCGAAATTTCACCCAATTCAGTGGCACGATTGTCACCATCCGAGCCGGACGAGCCACTCATCAGCTGAAGGTAATCAACCACAATCAGGCCCAGCTTGCCACACTGGCGGGCCAGGCGTCGCGAGTTGGCCCTTAACTCACTCGGGGTCAAACCCGGTGTTTCGTCAATGTGCAACGACACTGTCCGCAAACGTTCAATCGCTTCGGTCAGCCGAGGCCACTCGTCATCACTCAGTTTGCCGGTTCGCAAATGCCCTTGGTCCACACGACCGATGGAACCCACGATACGCACGGCCAGCTGGGAAGCGCCCATTTCCATGGAGAACACCGCCACAGGCAAGCCTTCATTCAAGGCCACATGCTCGGCAATATTGATCGCAAAAGCCGTTTTACCCATGGAGGGGCGTGCAGCCAACACCACCAGATCGCCAGGCTGCAGGCCCGAGGTCATGCGGTCCAGGTCATAGAAACCGGTAGGCACCCCTGTGATGTCATTGGGGTTATCTGCCATCTCCGACACACGGTCAAGCAAGTCCACCACCAGGGTGTCCATGGACTGAAAGCCCTGTTTCATGCGCGAGCCTTCTTCACCGATATTGAAGATTTTTTGCTCGGCTTCATCCAGAATTTTGTCGACCGCCCTGCCCTGCGTGTTGAATGCGGCCGTGGCGATGTCATCACTGGCCGCCACCAGCTTGCGCAGAATGGAGCGCTCACGAACGATTTCAGCGTAGCGACGAATGTTGCTGGCGCTCGGCACATATTGCGCCAAGGCATTCAGGTAGGAAAGTCCACCCACTTCCTGGGACTTGCCCAGCGCTTGCAACTGCTCGTGCACGGTGATGACATCGGCAGGCTTGGACGCATTGATCAGGGCACCAATGGCTGCATAGACCAAACGATGTTCGTGACGGTAAAAGTCGGAGTCAACCAACAGATCACCCACACGATCCCAAGCCCCATTGTCCAGAAGCAATCCACCCAACACACTGGACTCCGCCTCAATGGAGTGTGGAGGCACTCGCAACTGGGCCACCTGTGGATCCAGCGTGGTCATGGCCATCGCATCGTCAAAAGAAGGAGGGAAAACAGCAGAACTCATGAGTGCGAAAAGGTCAAAAGTGCATCTTAGCCCGAGCCCCGATACGCGTCATTGGATAACCCTGTGGATAAGCAGTGCACCACAGGTGCATGAAACGGTATGGTCAGTGGACAAATCGAGGCCCTAGAAAATGAAAAAGCCGCCGGCTTTCGCTGGCGGCTCTTGGCACAGAAAGTGCTGAATCAGGCAGTTTCGCCGTAGACACTCACATTGACTTCCACCACCACATCGGTGTGCAGAGCCACGGACACTGCAGAGTCGCTCACGGTCTTGATCGGACCGTTAGGCATACGCACCTGGGCTTTGGACACAGCAAAACCTTGCTTGGTCAGCTCTTCAGCGATATCGTGGTTGGTCACGGAGCCAAACAGTCGACCATCGACGCCGGCCTTCTGGGTCAACTTGACGGTCAGGCCAGACAGCTTCTCACCCAAGGCTTGCGCTTCGGCCAGCTTGGCGGCTGCGGCTTTTTCAAGCTCAGCGCGGCGGGCTTCAAATTCAGCCTTGTTGGCTTCGGTGGCGCGACGTGCGCGACCGGAAGGGATCAGGAAGTTACGAGCGTAACCATCCTTGACCTTGACGATGTCACCCAGATTGCCCAAGTTGAGCACTTTTTCGAGCAGGATCACTTGCATGTTGTTTCTCCTCAGACCTTGTGCTGATCGGTGTAGGGCAACAGGGCCAGGAAGCGAGCGCGCTTGATGGCAGTGTTGAGCTGGCGCTGGTAGATGGCACGGGTGCCGGTCAGACGTGCGGGAATGATCTTGCCGTTTTCGGCGATGAAGTCACGCAGGGTATCGACGTCTTTGTAATCGATCTCTTCCACGCCAGCCACGGTAAAGCGGCAGAAACGCTTGCGCTTGAACAGCAGGGACTGGGTGTTGCGCTTGGGGCGCTTGTTCTTGTCAAATTTTTTGAACGTGGCCATGGGGCCTCCTGAAATTAATCTTGCTGAAACTCTTGGATGTGCAGAATCACACGTTGACCTTGACGGATATTGGCCAAAAAGCCAGAGAACCGGTAGGCGGTGCCAAGCGGTGCCTTTTGAAGCTGCTCGGCCATCACACCGATGGCCTGCGCCCGAAGGCTTAACTTGACTTGCCTGGTGCCTTGTTCCTGTTGGAGCTGAGACTCGTGCTCGATCAGCAGGTCCAGGGCAGGCAACCCGGCTGGGGTGTAACGTAGAGCATCACGCTCAACGATACGGGCAGCCAATCGGGTCTGGTTCACTCCGTAAGGGTCTTGGGCAATCAGGCTGCGAAATCAGCCTGTTGAGCCTTGCGCGCTTCTTCGCGCTCGACAGTCTTCATCATGGAAGAGGCGCCGGTGTCGGCTTTCTTCTTCTGAACAGTCAGGTGACGCAGCACGGCATCGTTGAACTTGAAGGCGTGCTCGAGCTCGCCCATCACAGCCTGGTCGGCTTCGATGTTCAGGCACAGGTAGTGGGCCTTGGCCAGCTTGTTGATCTGGTAGGCCAGTTGACGGCGGCCCCAGTCTTCAACGCGATGGATCTGACCACCACCAGCGGTGATCATGCCCTTGTAGCGCTCCAGCATGGCGGGCACTTGCTCGCTCTGATCCGGGTGGATCAGCAAAATGATTTCGTAATGACGCATTCGTACTCCTTGTGGATGAACCAAAAGATTGGAAAAACCGCCCCCGGCGTCGGTCAAGGGTGCGGCAAGGTAAGCCTGCGATTATAGCCCGGTTTCTGTTTTAGGAGCAGTCCGAGGAGCGCGCTCTGGCCAGAAAGAAGCCAGGAGCATCACGGCAAAAGCAGCGGGAACCCCAAACACCCCAGCACTGACCGGCTCAATGCCCCACCACAATCCCCCCTCGGAGGACAACGCCCATGCCGTTCGAACGACTGGCGCATTGATGAACATATACCCCGCCGTGACCGCCAAGCCGGTCACCATGCCGGCAACGACAGCCCGACGCCCTACCCGTGAGCCATGCAAACCCAGGACCATGGCAGGAAAAAAGGCAGATGCCGCCAGCGAAAAGGAGGCTGAGACCAGCGACAGGATTTCTGCCGGCTTGAGGGCCGCGACAAATGCCGCCACCATAGCCACCGCCAGCAAGGCAAATTTGGAAGCAATCACCTGCCCCTCAGCGTTCAAGGGCATGCGTCGCTTGCCCCAGCCCAGGTCGTGCACCAGGGCATTGCCAATCGTCAACAGCAAGCCATCTGCGGTGGACAATGCCGCAGCCAATCCCCCAGCGGCCACCAGGCCGGAGATCACAAATGGCATACTGCCCAGCTCGGGCATGGCCAGCATCACCATGTCCGCCCCCAAGCGCAACTCACCAAACTGCAACCGACGGTCACCATTGATATCGGCCACCCCCACCAGGCCGGGGTCGACTCTGGCCCACTGCGCCAGCCAATTGGGCAAATCTTCAAAACTGCTGCCCACGAGGTTGTTCATGACCTCAAACTTCACCAGCACCGCCAAGGCGGGCACACTCAGGTACAGCAGGACAATGAAAAACAAGGACCAGGCCACCGAGCTGCGCGTCTGCGCGACACTGGAGGTGGTGTAAAAGCGCGTAAGTAAATGCGGCATACCGGCTGTGCCCAACATCAGGCAAAAGATCAGCGCGAGATAGTTGAGCCTTGAGTCCCTGAACTCCTGACGCTCCTGCGCATTGCCTGCAGGATCGCCCTGAAAAGCTTGGGCCTGACGAGGCATTCCCGCCAAGGGCAACGATCTCTCGAGTGCATCCTGTTGGGCCCGGGTCCACACTTCCTGGGCTGTGCCTGTATCTTTGGGCAAGGCCAACAGCTCACGCCGAGCCTGGGAAATCTGATTGAAGTCAGCCCCTTTAACCCTGAGCTCACGCACCTGAAGCTCCAGTCGTTCACGTTCGAGTTTGAGCGACTGCTCGACATTGCGCAATTTGTCAGCGTACTCATTGGCACGTCGCGCGTACGCCTGGCGCACTTCAATTTCACCAGGATCGTCCACAAGCTGCTGCTCTAACTGACCAATGCGAGCCAACTGATCGCCATAAGCGACAACGGCCACAGGGGTACCCAGTTGTCGGTAGGCCAGCCACGACACCGGGATCAAAAACGCCAGCAACACAATGATGTATTGCGCCACCTGCGTCCACGTGATGGCGCGCATGCCGCCCAGAAACGAACAGAGCAACACACCGCCCAAGCCCAGCAAGATGCCAATTTCAAACTGAACACCCGTCAGCCGCGAGGCGATCAGCCCAATGCCATAGATCTGGGCCACAACGTAGGTAAACGAAGTCAGCACCGCCGCCCAAGCCGCCAGAATGCGGGGCCAGCGTCCCCCAAAACGACGCTGAAAGAAATCGGGCACGGTGTACAGGTTCATCCCCCGCAAAGCGGGTGCAATCCACCACGCGACCAGGCAAAAGCCGCCCGTCCACCCCAAAATGTAGGCCAGGCCGCCGGGTTGATGGCCTGAACCGGAGAAGCCTTGCAAATAAAGCGCCCCCGCCAGGCTGATGAACGAGGCTGCACTCATCCAGTCCGCCGCCGTCGCCATGCCGTTGTACATGGCCGGAATCCTGCGCCCAGCCACGTAATACTCAGCCTCGTCAGATGTACGCCCGGAAATACCGATCAGGGCATAGATCATCACGGTCGCGAACAGAAAGATCGGGCCAATCAGGTTGCGCGAAAGCCCCCTGCTCTCGGACCAAGCCAAGAGGCCAATCAGCCCCAGCAACAGGACAATGTAGAGGAGCACATTGCGGTGCAAGCGCCAGCGGTAGGCCGCTGACGTGACCGAAGTGTGCTCACCGGGGGTCATGGGCAGCTCAGGCAGCCTTGCCCAATTGCGTCCAGGTGTCGATGACCGTGTCGGGGTTCAACGAGATGGAACTGATGCCGTGATCCATCAACCAGCGGGCAAAGTCCGGGTGGTCGCTGGGGCCTTGGCCACAAATGCCGATGTACTTGCCCTGCGCGAGACAAGCCTTCAGCGCCATTTCAATCAACGCGAGCACGGCCGGATCGCGCTCATCAAAGTCGGCTGCCAACAACTCCATGCCCGAATCGCGGTCCAGTCCGAGTGTCAGCTGGGTCAGGTCGTTGGAGCCAATTGAGAATCCGTCAAAGAACTCCAGGAAACGATTGGCCAGAATAGCGTTGGTGGGGACCTCGCACATCATGATCAGCTTAAGGTCGTCTTTGCCGCGCACCAGACCATGGCTGGCCAGCAGTTGCGTCACGCGCTCGGCCTGCTTGAGTGTGCGCACAAAAGGCACCATCACCTGCACGTTGCTGAGCCCCATTTCACCACGCACGCGCTTGAGGGCTTCACACTCCATGGCAAAGGCTTCGCCAAAATCTTCGCTGATGTAGCGTGTGGCCCCCCGGAAACCCAGCATCGGGTTTTCTTCCTCAGGCTCGTAGCGGCTGCCCCCGATCAGTTTGCGGTATTCGTTGCTCTTGAAGTCCGACAAACGCACGATGACCGGGCGGGGCCAGAAAGCCGCGGCGATCGAGGCCACGCCTTCAGCCACTTTGTCCACATAGAAGGCACGGGGCGATGCATGGCCGCGAGCCACGGACTCCACCGCTTTTTTCAGATCTGCATCAATGGCCGGGTAGTCCAGAATAGCCTTGGGGTGCACACCAATGTTGTTGTTGATGATGAATTCCAGACGCGCCAAACCCACACCAGCGTTGGGCAACTGCGCAAAGTCAAACGCCAGCTGGGGGTTGCCCACGTTCATCATGATCTTGGTCGGAATCTCGGGCATGGTGCCGCGCTTGACTTCGGTGATCTCCGTTTCCAGCAAGCCATCGTAGATACGGCCCGTGTCACCCTCGGCGCAGCTGACGGTGACCAGTGTGCCGTCCGACAGGCGTTCTGTGGCGTCACCACAACCGACCACGGCAGGGATGCCCAACTCGCGCGCAATGATGGCTGCGTGGCAGGTACGGCCACCACGGTTGGTCACGATGGCGCTGGCGCGCTTCATCACCGGTTCCCAGTTCGGGTCTGTCATATCGGTCACCAGCACGTCGCCGGGCTGGACCTTGTCCATTTCGGAAATGTTGTGCACCAGTCGCACCGGGCCAGTGCCGATCTTCTGACCGATGGCGCGGCCTTCGGCCAGCACGGTGGAGTGACCCTTGAGCTTGTAGCGCAACTCGGCCATGCCCTTGGCCTGACTCTTCACGGTCTCGGGGCGGGCCTGCAGGATGTAGAGCTGGCCATCGTTGCCGTCCTTGCCCCACTCGATGTCCATCGGGCGTCCGTAGTGCTTTTCGATCACCAGCGCGTAGTGCGCCAGCTGTTCCACATCAGCGTCAGTCAGGCTGTAGCGGTTGCGCAGCTCGGTGGGCACATCCACCGTCTTGACCAGCTTGCCGCTGGCGGCCTTTTCTTCGGGCGTGGAGAACACCATCTGGATCAACTTGGAACCCAGATTGCGGCGGATCACCGCGCGCTTGCCAGCTGCGAGCATGGGTTTGTGCACATAGAACTCGTCGGGGTTGACGGCGCCCTGCACCACCGTCTCACCCAGACCGTAGCTGGAGGTGATGAAGACCACATCTTCAAAGCCGGATTCGGTGTCGATGGTGAACATCACACCCGCTGCACCCGTGTCAGAGCGCACCATGCGTTGCACGCCGGCAGACAAAGCCACGTCGGCATGGGCAAAGCCCTTATGCACGCGGTAGCTGATGGCGCGGTCGTTGTACA
>JALRIL010000049.1 GCA_023255445.1 Limnohabitans sp.
CGTCCGCTTGCGGCAAAGTCAAGATCGCCAACATGAACTGGCAGTCTGCAGAGGTGTTGGCCCATGTGGACGAAATCATCCTGGCCAAGGGCTATGGCTGCGAGGTAGAACTCGTGCCCGGCGACACCATGCCCACGCTGACCTCCATGATGGAAAAAGGCCAGCCCGATGTGGCCCCGGAGGCCTGGATCAACGCCGTGCGCCAGCCGCTCGATGCCGCGGTGAAGGAGGGCAAACTTCACTACGCGGCCAAATCCCTGCCTGACGGGGGGGTGGAAGGCTGGTGGATTCCCAAATACATCGCTGATGCGCATCCGGACATCAAGACCATTGACGATGCCCTCAAGCATCCCGAACTCTTTCCCTCGGCAGAAAACAAGGGCAAGGGGGCGGTCTACAACTGTCCGTCCGGCTGGAACTGCCAGCTGACCACCGCCAATGCGTTCAAGGCCTGGGATGCGGGCAAGAAGGGCTTTGTGCTGGTGGACACCGGCTCGGCAGCGGGTCTGGACGGCTCGATTGCCAAGGCCTACGAGCGCAAGCAAGGCTGGCTGGGTTACTACTGGGCCCCCACATCGATCCTGGGTAAATACGCCATGGTCAAGCTCGATGCGGGTGTGCCGCATGACCCTGCGGCCTGGGAAAGCTGTAACAGCAAGCCCGACTGTGCCAAGCCAGGCAAGAGCGACTGGGCGCGCGCTGAGGTGTACACCGTGGTCACCGACAGCTTCAAGAAAAGTGCCGGCCAATCCATGGCCTACCTCGACAAACGCGGCTGGAGTAACGAGACCGTCAACCAATTGCTGGCCTGGATGAGCGAGAACCAGGCCAATGGTGCCGATGCTGCCAAATACTTCCTCAAATCTCAGCCTGATGTCTGGAAAGCATGGGTATCGCCCGAAGTGGCCGCCAAGGTGGAGGCTTCGCTTTGAGTTTGAACGTCTTCCCGGCCTTGGGTGAAGACACACTGCGCCAGCTGCGGCAAACCATTGATGGCAGCTTTCGTGTCTTTACCCGCCAGTACGGTGATGCACTGGAGCATGTGTTCGATCCTCTGCGAGACTTCCTGCTCGCCAGTGAACACCTGCTGACGCGTTCACCCTGGCCGCTGGTGATGCTGGGCATCCTGGCCGTGTCCTGGCTGGCCAGCCGGTCGTGGAAGATTGTTCTGTGGGCCGGATTGGCGCTGTGCCTGGTGGGCTGGTTTGGCATGTGGGAAGACCTCATGAAAACCCTGTCCATGATTTTTGTGTGCACGGTGGTGGCCTTGGTGGTGGGTATGCCCGTGGGCATCGGCATGAGTTACTCCAACCGGGTGCAGTCAACCGTCAACCCGGTGCTGGACGTGATGCAGACCCTGCCGAGCTTTGTGTACCTGATCCCGGTGGTGATGCTGCTGGGCATTGGCCGCGTACCGGGGCTGATTGCGGTGGTCATTTATGCCATTCCGCCCATCATCCGCTTCACCAATCTGGGTATACGTATGGTGAGTGCCGATCTGGTGGAGGCGGCCGATGCCTTTGGCGCAGCTCGGTGGCAAAAAATGCTGCAGGTGCAGCTGCCGCTGGCGCTGCCGACCATCATGGCTGGTGTGAACCAGACCATCATGCTGGCGCTGTCGATGGTGGTGGTGGCATCCATGATTGGCGTGCAGGGCCTGGGCCAGCCGGTGCTGCGGGCCATCACCAACCAGTACTTTGCGATGGGCCTGTTCAACGGCCTGGCGATTGTGGTGATTGCGATCTTGTTCGACCGCGTGTCTCAAGCCTATGGCAAGCGCCTGCAAAAACACCTGGAGGTGGTGCATGGCTGAAGCAGTAGGCATTGAAATCCGCAAACTCTACAAAATCTTCGGTCCACAGCCCGACAAATGCATGGCCCTCGTGGCCGAAGGTGTCGGCAAGGATGAGCTGCGGGACCAACACGGACACGTGCTGGGCCTGCGAGATGTAAACCTGGACATTGCCGCTGGGCAGATTCAGGTCATCATGGGGCTGTCCGGCTCGGGTAAAAGTACCCTGGTGCGACACATCAACCGGTTGATCGAACCGACTTCCGGGCAGGTCTGGGTGGGCGGCGAAGATGTGCTGGCCATGAATGCCCGGCAGCTGCGCAACTTCCGTCGCAAGCGCACGGCCATGGTGTTCCAGAAGTTTGCCCTGTTCCCGCACTTCACCATCATGGAGAACGTGGAATACGGTTTGCGCATTCAAGGCGTGCGCCGCAAGGTGCGCGAGGCGCAAGCTGCCCGCTGGATCGAGCGGGTGGGGCTCAAAGGTTACGAAGACCATTACCCCAACCAGCTCTCGGGTGGCATGCAGCAGCGAGTCGGGCTGGCTCGCGCGTTGACCAACGATGCCCCCGTGCTGCTGATGGACGAGGCGTTTTCCGCGCTGGATCCGCTCATTCGCAGTGACATGCAAAGCGTGCTGCTCGACATCCAGCAGGAAGTGGGCAAGACCATTGTCTTCATCACCCACGACCTGGACGAGGCCTTGCGCCTGGGCGACCGCATTGCCATCTTGCGCGACGGCGAGGTGGTGCAGCAAGGTACGGCGCAAGAAATCTTGCTGCACCCTGCAGATGACTACATCCGCAGTTTTGTGCGCGATGTGAACCGTGGGCGGGTGATTCGTTGCCGCACGCTGGCGCGTCCCGGGGTGGCCAGTTCAGAGCTCAAGCTCGATGCACAAATGGTGATTGAAGAAGCGGCGCGCGAACTCAACGCGCAAGGTCTGGACAACGCCAACGTGGTCAGCAGCAAAGGCAAGCACCTGGGCACGATCTGCATGTCCGACATCATCGAGGCCATGCTGCCCGCCAGGGACTGAATGTTTCAGCGCTTCAGGCCAGTGCCCGCTTGAGCCATTCGGCAAAAGTGGCGCACTCCCAGCGCTCCATGGTGCCTGTGCGCCAGCACAGGTAATGCGCATGGGGGCTGGGTACATTGCGTTCGTACAGCCGCACCAGCTGGCCGCTTTCCAGCCAGGGTGTGGCCAGCTTCAGTCGCACCAGACCAACGCCCAGGCCTTGTGCGGCTGCATCGCACATCAGGCCAATGTCATTGAACGACGAGCCGTCTGTCGGTTCGGGCCAGTCCAGGTTGTGTGCGGCAAACCAGGTGCGCCAGGGCTCCAGCGGACTGCGCAGCAAGGCCTCACCTTCGAGGTCTTCAGGACTTTCGAACGGGCCGTTCTCGCGCACCCAGGCCGGCGAGGCCAGGGGCGTGACCTCGTCCTTGATCAGGCAGACATGTTCCACATCGGCATAACGTCCGGTGCCAAAGCGTATGGTCAGGTCCGCGTCTTCGGCCACCACGTCCAGCAGCGGAATGCTCACTTGAAGGGTGATGTCGATCTCGGGGTAGGCCTCGTGAAAGTGCCGCAGACGCGGCATCAGCAAGGATCGTGCAAAGGTCGGCGTGACCGCCAGGCGAAGCTTGCGACGACCCGGGCTGGCGTTGGCGCTGGGAAAGCGCTGCAAAGATACCAGACCTTCGCGCACATGCGCCAGGTATTCGATGCCCTCGGTGGTCAGTGAAAAATCAGCCCGGCCAAACAACTTGGTGCCGATCATTTGCTCAAGTTGCTTGACGCGGTGGCTCACGGCGCTGGGTGTTACACACAGTTCGTCGGCGGCCTGGGTCACGCTGCGCAGACGCGCCAGCGCCTCAAACGTCAGCAAGCATTGAATAGGCGGGATGCGTAGGCTCATGGTCTGGTTTCGTCCCGCAAAGTCAATTACTTGAAGATGACCGTCTTGTGCCCGTTGAGCAGCACACGGTGCTCGCTGTGCCACTTGACCGCCCGGGCCAGCACCTGGCTTTCGGTATCGCGGCCCATGGCTGTCAGGTCTTCCACGGTTTTGCTGTGGTCGGCTCGGGCGACGTCTTGCTCAATGATCGGGCCTTCGTCGAGATCGGCCGTCACATAGTGTGCGGTCGCACCAATCAGCTTCACGCCGCGGTCGTGCGCCTGGTAATAAGGCTTGGCACCCTTGAAGCTGGGCAAAAAGCTGTGGTGAATATTGATGGCGCGGCCAGAGAGTTTGCGGCACAAATCGTCCGACAGAATCTGCATGTAGCGCGCCAGCACCACCAGCTCGGCACCTTCAGCTTCGATGATCTCCATCTGCTTGGCCTCGGCCTGGGCTTTGGTGGCAGCGGTCAGCGGAATGTGGTGGAAGGGAATGTTGTAGCTGGCCGCCAGCTGATAGAACTCGCGGTGGTTGCTGATGATGGCGCGAATATCCAGCGGCAACAGGCCGCTTTTGACGCGGAACAGCAAATCATTCAGGCAATGGCCTTCCTTGCTGACCATGATGATGGTGCGCATGGGCTGCTCGGTGGGGTGCAGCTCCCATTTCATGGCGAAGGGCTCGGCAAAACTGGCCAATTGTGAGTTCAGGTCGGCTGCGCTGACGGCGCAGGCAAACTGCACGCGCATGAAAAACAGGCCGGTGTCGTGGTCGTTGTATTGGGCCGCTTCCTCGATGTTGCCGCCACGTTCGAGCAAAAAGCCGGAAACAGCGTGCACGATGCCCGTGCGATCAGGGCAGGAAAGGGTGAGGATATAAGTCGGATTCATGCGCCGCTATTGTAGAGAAGCTGTCTTCGAACACGTACACTGCAAAGCCATTGCATGTTTTCAGGGAGAAACGCCATGACCGCGTCCACCTCATTGCCGATGGACAACCACTGGTTGCCCTTCACGCCTAACCGTCAGTTTCGTCACGACCCCCGTATTTTTGTGGGCGCCGATGGCATGCACTTCACCACGCACGATGGCCGACAGGTCATTGACGGCATTTCCAGCCTCTGGTGTGTAGGTGCGGGGCACAACCGCAAACCGATCAATGAAGCCATCAAGCGCCAGCTTGACACCCTGGACTACGCCACCGCGTTCCAGGCGGGCAACGACCAGGCATTTCTGGCAGCGCAAAAAATCGCACAGCTGGCACCGGGCGATCTCAACAAGGTGCTGTTTTGCAACTCCGGTTCGGAAGCGGCCGATACCGCGCTCAAGGTGGCGCTGGCCTACCACCGAGCGCGTGGCGAGGGCCACCGCACGGTGTTCATCGGCCGCGAGAAGGGCTACCACGGCGTCAACTTTGGCGGCATGAGTGTGGGCGGCTTGCCCGCCAACCGCAAGGCTTTCGGAGCCCAGTTGTTGCCGCGCGTGGACCACATGCGCTTCATCCACGACCCGGTCAACCATGCCTACATCCATGGTGAAGAGCCCGTCTGGGCTGAAGACCCGCTGCTGGAGCTCGAACAGCGCATCTTGCCCCTGCACGACCCAAGCAATGTGGCCGCGATCATCGTCGAGCCCATTGCCGGCAGCGCGGGTTGGTACATCCCGCCCAAGGGCTATCTTCAGCGCCTGCGCCAGATTTGCGACAAGCACGGCATCTTGCTGATATTCGACGAAGTCATCACCGGCTTTGGTCGTCTGGGGACACCTTTTGCCGCAGACTACTATGGTGTGGTGCCCGACATGCTCAACTTTGCCAAAGCCGTGACCAATGGTGTGATTCCACTGGGCGGGGTGATTTGCCGTGACTTCATCTACGACGCCATGATGAACACGCAAGCGCCGGAGCACGCCATTGAGTTTTTCCACGGCTACACCTACTCTGGCCATCCGGTGGCTTGCGCAGCCGCTTTGGCGACGCTGGAGGTGATGGCGCAGGAAGACCTGTTTGCCCGTGCTGGCGAGCAAGGCCGCATGCTCGGCGACGCCTTGCACAGCGTCATCAAGGGCTTGCCGGGCGTGGTGGGAATTCGCAGTCTGGGGCTGGCCGGTGCCGTGGAGTTGGCGCCCAATGGTTCAGCGCCTGGCAAACGGGCGTTTGAGGTGTTTCGTAGCTGTTTCCAGGACGGGGTGTGGATTCGTCCGGCGGGCGACAACCTGGTGGTGTGCCCGCCCTACATCGTGTCGGATGCGCAGATCGATCAGATCGTCAGCGCCATGGCCAAGGCCATCAGGCAACACGCCTGATGCGTGTTGCCTGATGGCAGCCCTCAATGCACCAGCACGGGCTGCTGGGCCAGGCCTGAATAGCCTTCGAGCGTGTCTTCCACCTCTTCCTGGGTGGGGGCTCGTTGTTGCCAGGCTAGCAACTGTTGCTGGAACATTTCTGCCCAGGAGCCGTCCAGGTAAACCTCTTTGCCCGAGCGTTTGTCCACGATCTCGAAACCGTGGCGCTCCAGCGTGGGCTGATCGGCAGGAACCGACTCTCCCTCGGCGGGCTCATTGGCCAGCAGGTGCATGACTGCAAAAGCATCGGATTCGTACAAAAGGTTCATGGTTTCATTCTGCCTCAAGATATCTCTCAAATGGGTATGGCCCGACTAATTTCAAGGCCAAAGGCAGGGTCAAGAAGCCGGTAACGCCGGGGCGTCCAAGAGGTCGCTCAAGGTCATGTCGATGAAGTTGCCATTGGCTTGAGTGATGCGGATACGCACCGGCAGACCTGTCAGGGCCGGGTCGGTCCAGAACTCCAGCTTGGAATCGTAAGGACCACGAGGGGCGCAGACCCAATGACGCGTCACACGGGTGTGGCCCATGATCGACAGCGCATCCTGGGCGGCCAAGGTGATGCGCCACACATCCGCGCTGCGCGGGGTCACGGTTTGCACATTCAAAGTGGTGCCCACGTCGAATTGATCGGGTGCGGTGTTGACGGCTCCACCCAGCTGGATGAACAGGCTGATCTGATCTTGCGCGCCAGCCAGCAAAGGCACGGTCTCCTGCTTGCTGCTGAAGATAATTTGCTGGTTCTTCCGGTCAAAGTGAGTGGCAACTTCTTTTTTTCGTTTGTCGCTGAAACGATCTGGCACCAAACCGTCCGGGCCGAGAAGGCCTGTGCTTCGCCATTGCCGTGAGCCCAGCAAAAAAGCCTTCACCGTCAGGCTCAGAGCGTACTGTTGTTCGTTGTATTGCCATTGCAAGGTGCTGCTGGCGCTGTAGTTCAAACCGCGATCCATACCTTGCAGTTCGTACTCAAGCACGGCGGGTGGGGGCAGCTGGCGGGCCACCAGCACATCAGGGGTGTCGGGCGCTGTCGGCCCCTGGAGCGGGTCTGTGGGTGCAGTGGAGACCCCGGCGCTGGATGCGGGATCGGCGGTGGACGCTGCCTGGGGCTCAGACGTCACCGAACTTGAGGGCGACATCTCGGGCGGCGTTGGCAGGGGAGGTCTGGCAGGGGGTTGTGGCGCTTTCTTGCGTGGCGGCTGGCTGCGCGGTGGGGGGGTGGCGGGGACTGGCGCCAACAGCTTGACTTTCATTGCCACAGGGGTCGGGGCGGCCACCTCGACGGGCGCCAGTGCCAGCGGCGTCAGCGTGACGACATGCAGCACGACCACGGCTAAAACCAGGGTCAGCAGCACTTTGGGCGGAAGGTGTGTGCGAAAGCGAGCGGAGGTTTCGCGCATGGGGGTCAAAGGTTACTGTGGCGTCCAGCCCAGATCTGCGCTCAGCTGACGCGTCATGTCCAGCAGGCCTTGGGCTACCGTGCCTTGGGGTTGGGTGTCCAGCGTGGCCGTTGAGCCCAGCGACACCACCCCCAACGCCAGATGGCCGTCAGCATCAAACACCGGCGCGCAAAACCCCGAAATCCCTGGCAGCAACACGTTGACCACCTGCCCGAAACCTTGTGCACGGGTTTGCGCCATCAGGGCGCGAACTTCGGCGGCGGTGGTGGGCAGGTCAGTGCGACCCAGCTTGCGCGCTTGCTGCATCTCCAGCTCGATCATCTGGCGGGCGCGGTCCGCGCCTATGCCGTGGCCAATGAAGGCCGCAAAGCAACGTCCGGTGGCTGAGGACAGCATCGGCATCACATCGCCCAGCCGCAGGTTCACCGGCACGGCCAGCGCAGACTCTTGCCAATGCACCAGCGTAGGCCCATGGTTGCCCCAGACGGCCAGCGCCAAGGTATGCCCGGTCTGCTCCATCAGGGCGGGCAGGCGCTCGCGCGCCATCCTGACGGGGTTCAGGCGCGACAAGGTGGCCAGGCCCAAGCGAAGTGTAGCTGGACCCAATTCATAGCGGGTGTTGCCACTGTCTTGCACCACCAGCCCCAGACGCTGAAAGCTGACCAGGTAGCGGTGCGCTTTGGCCGCGCTCATGCCAGCGCGGGCCGCCAGGTCGCGCAGCATCAAGGGGCCATCGCCTTGGGCCAGCACCTCCAGCAGGGCGAAACCCACCTCCACCGACTGGATGCCGGCGCGGGCTTTGTCAGAATCCTGATCTTCGGGGGCTGTACGAGATGCGGCCATATGCTCTAGAATGTCGTTTCGTTTAGTTAAACGAGTTTAACAATGCGTAAACTGCTGTAACGCCCAGTGTAGCGAAAACAGCCCGTACAGGACACCTCACCATGAAACTGGCAACCTATAAAGACGGCTCGCGCGACGGACAACTTGTTGTGGTCTCGCGTGACCTGACCACGGCTCATTATGCGACCGGCATTGCCGACACCCTGCAGCAAGTGCTGGACGACTGGAATTTTCTGGCTCCGCAGCTTGAAGACCTGTACCTCACCCTCAACACCGGCAAGGCGCGCCACGCCTTCCCGTTTGACCCCAAAATGTGCATGGCCCCGCTGCCACGCGCCTACCAGTGGGCCGATGGCTCTGCGTACATCAACCACGTGGAGCTGGTGCGCGCGGCCCGTCACAGCGAAGTGCCCAAAACTTTCTACACCGACCCGCTGATGTACCAGGGCGGCAGCGACGACTTCATTGGCCCTTGCGACCCCGTGGTGGTGCCCAGCGAAGCTTTTGGCATTGACTTCGAAGCCGAGATCGCGGTGGTGACGGGCGATGTGCCCATGGGCACCAGCCCCGATCAGGCCCTCGAAGGCGTGCGCCTGCTGATGTTGGCCAATGACGTGAGCCTGCGCAACCTGATTCCTGACGAGTTGGCCAAAGGCTTTGGGTTTTTCCAAAGCAAGCCCGCCACCGCATTCAGTCCAGTGGCCGTGACGCCTGACGAGCTGGGCGAGGCCTGGGAGGGCGGCCGCGTCCACCTGACCATGCAGTCCACCTGGAATGGCCGCAAGGTCGGCATGTGCGAGGCGGGGCCTGACATGACCTTCCATTTCGGCCAGTTGATTGCGCACATCTGCAAGACGCGCAATGTGCGCGCCGGCTCGATTGTCGGCAGCGGCACAGTGAGCAACCGTGGCGTGGAAGAACACGGCAAGAAAGACTGGCCCAAGGGCTACAGCTGCATTGCCGAAAAGCGCGCCATTGAAACCATTCTGGATGGCAAGCCTTCCACCGAATACATGAAGTTCGGTGACACCATCCGCATCGAGATGAAGGGCAAGGACGGCCAGACCGTGTTTGGCGCCATCGATCAAAGCATCGCCGCTCCAGCAGCCTGAGCCCGCCTGGGGCCAGCTCAGGACACGGCTGGCCAGTGTTGCGACAGGGTGCCGAGGCCGCGAATGAGCATCTCAACCGAAATCGACACCAGCACCAACCCCATCAGCCGCTCAAAGGCGCTGATGGTGCGCTCGCCCACCAGACGTTGCAGGCGCTCAGCCAACAACAACACCAAAGCACACACAGCCATGGTCACGACCAGGGCGCCCACCCACTCCAGGCGCCGCTCGGGTGCCTGACTGACCAGCAGCATCACGGTGGCCAAGGCAGAAGGCCCAGCCAGAGCGGGAATGGCCAGCGGCACAATCAGGGGCTCGTGTTGCGGCACCTGGGCCTGTTCGCTTCGGGGTGGGAAGATCATGCGCAGTGCAATCAAAAACAGCACCACGGCGCCTGCAATCTGCAGCGAGACCTGGGACAAGCTCATTGCGCGCAGGAACGAGTCACCCACAAACATGAAGGTCAGAAGCAGGGCAAAAGCAATCAGCACCTCACGCACGATCACGCGGGCACGGCGCTCGGCAGGCACGGCCCGCAGGCTGCTGACAAAGATCGGAATGTTGCCCAGCGGATCAGTGATCAGCAACAACAAGATGGTGGCCGACGCAAAGGTGTGTTCCATGCTCAGCTCGCGTACACGCTGGACAGATCGGCAAAGCCTTTGACTTCCATCGGGTTGCCAAAGGGGTCCAGAAAGAACATGGTCCACTGCTCGCCCGGCTCGCTGGCAAAGCGCAAGTGAGGTTCGATCACAAAGCGCACACCCGCCGCTTGGAGGCGCTCGGCCATGGCCTGCCAGTCAGCCAATGGAAGGATCAGACCAAAGTGCGGCATGGGCACGAGGTGCTCGCCCACATGGCCTGTGGCCGCAGTGGGGAAGGGCTCGCCCAGATGCAGGGAAATCTGGTGGTCGTAAAAGTCGAAGTCCACCCAAGTGTCGGTGGAGCGACCTTCGCGACAACCCAACACATCGCCATAAAAATGGCGTGCAGTGTTCAGGTCGGTGACATTAAAGGCAAAGTGAAACAGGCTACGCATGGCCGCGAGCATAGCAGCGCGCGCGTGCTCTGTCAGTTCCTGTGGGCCTGGTCAGGTGTGCTGTTCGGCGCGGGTCTGACAGTCGATGCAACGCAGTGCTTGCGGAGCGGCCTGCAGACGCTCGGCACGGATTTCCACGCCGCAATCGGTGCAGGTGCCGTACTCGCCACTGCGAATGCGCGCCAGGGCCGCATCGAGCTGGGCCAGCTCGGCAGTTTCGTGCTCGTTCATGGCGAACTCGTTGTCGCGTTCGCTCATGGTTTGCGCGTGGCTTTCTTCGCTGTGCGAGAAATGTGCAGCCGCCACATCGGCGCGGGAGACCTGTCCACCGCGCTGAGCCGAAATGCGAGCCAACAGTTGCTTGCGCTCATCAAGCAAACGGGTTTCAAAAGCGTTTAAAAGTTGTTTATCCATGGTTTCATCCTAGGGCTTGTGTGTCATGCGGTGTTGACGTGCGTCAAGTTGGAGTCGATCAACGTGCTGTCTCAGCGCTTGAGCTGCGGAAAGGCTTCCTGCAAGGTCTGCACCACGCCGCACTGCTCGCCCGAGTAGCCGGGCAATTCGTCCACGGCGGCGCGAAACCCGCTGCTCGCCAGAATGTCCAGTGCCACGCGCAGGCGTTCACTGTCCAGGCTGTCTTTGTCACACAACAGGAAATAGCGTTCCGAAGCCAGGGGCACAAAGTCCAGGTTGAAGCGTCGCGAGGGGGTTTCCACCCCCATGCCCACGTCGGCCATGCCGCTGGCCACATAGGCGGCTACAGCCGCGTGGGTGAACTCGCTGTGGGTGTATCCGTTGATCTGGGCGGTGTCGATGTGCGCCTTGCGCAAAAAACACTCCAGCAAAAACCGTGTGCCTGAGCTGGGTTGCCGGTTCACAAAACGCACACCCGGACGCGAGAGGTCTTCAATGCCGTAAATTTTCAGGGGGTTGCCACGCGCCACCATCAGGCCCTGCCTGCGTGTAGCCACATGGATCACGCGGGTGCGCTGCAGGTCAAACCACTGCGCATAGTGTGCCAGCGCCTTGCTCTCAAAGTCGCCTTGGGGGATGTGGGTGCCCGCCAAATCGCAAATGCCCTCGTGCAGGGCAACCACCGATTCCTGGCTGCCCACATATTTGCGCTCGACTGACGCCCCCCTTTGCACCAGCGTATCAATCAGCTTTTCCACTGCAAAGCCGTGGCTGGCGTGCACCCGCAGGGGCTGCTCGGTGCTGGGCAGCACTTTGGCCAGCTCGGTCTCCAGCTCCGACGCCAGGGTCTCCAGCATGGGGTTCAGACGGGCGCTGATCCGGTGGCCAGCCCACACCAGTTTTTCGGCCAAAGGCGTCAGGGTTGAGCCCTTGCCGCGTTCCATGAGGAGCAAGGCTTGTCCCAATTGTGACTCGCCCTCGCGGATCAAGGTCCAGGCATGGCGGTAAGAAACGCCTGTTGCCTTACATGCACTAGACAAACTGCCATGCAGCTGAACATCGCGCAAAAGCGCCAGCAGCCTGTGAGAGAGCCGTTTGCCAGTGTTGTCGCTGATGGTCCACTGCGGTGTGATGGAGACTTGAGGCATGAGCTTTATGCTTTTTGCAGCATATGAATTGGTTGCACAAGCGCATATTGCCACGAAACGATGGTCCCCCTACATTCGCCCCTGCAACGAGAGGGACCGCCGTGGGCGGCTCATTTCAAAACCTAGGAGACAAAATGTCATCTCATGCTGCAAATGCACAAGCAGGCGAAGGCCTGCTGTCCAAGGAGCGCATCATTGCGCATCCAGGCTTTAACCGCTGGCTCGTACCGCCTGCGGCTTTAGCCATTCACCTGTGTATCGGAATGGCCTACGGCTTTTCCGTGTTCTGGCTGCCTTTGTCCAAGGCATTAGGCATCAAGGAAGCCATCAAGTGCGGCCCCGACGTCGGCTTCATTGCCCAACTGTTTACCACCCAATGCGACTGGCCCGTGTCCACCTTGGGTTGGATGTACACCTTGTTCTTTGTGTTCCTCGGTTTGTCCGCGGCCATCTGGGGCGGCTGGCTTGAGCACGTGGGTCCGCGCAAGGTCGGTGTGCTGGCTGCGGTTTGCTGGGGCGGCGGTATGCTGATTTCGGCGCTGGGCATTTACTTGCATCAGTTCTGGATGATGTTGCTGGGTTCGGGTGTGATCGGCGGCGTGGGTCTGGGCCTGGGCTACATTTCGCCCGTCAGTACCCTGATCAAATGGTTCCCCGACCGCCGTGGCATGGCCACCGGTATGGCCATCATGGGCTTTGGAGGCGGTGCCATGATTGGCTCGCCCCTGGCTGCCGAAATGATGAAGTATTTCGCCACCCCCACCAGCGTGGGCGTGTGGCAGACCTTTGCGGTGATGGGTTGCTTGTACATCGTGGCCATGCTGATCGGTGCCTTTGGCTACCGTATCCCGGCCAGCGGCTGGAAACCCGAAGGCTGGGAGCCGCCAGCTGCTTCGCAAGCCAACGCCATGATCACGCAAAACCATGTGCACGTGAAAAAAGTCTGGGGCATTCCCCAGTTCTGGCTGGTGTGGCTGGTGCTCACCATGAACGTGTCTGCCGGCATCGGTGTGATCGGTATGGCCAGCCCCATGTTGCAGGAAGTCTTTGGGGGTAGCTTGATCGGTATTTCGGCCAAGTTCTCTGAACTCGACAAAGCTCAACTGACCTCCATCGCAGGTGTTGCAGCCGGTTTTGCCGCGCTGCTGAGCCTGTTCAACATCGTGGGCCGTTTCTTCTGGGCCAGCCTGTCCGACAAACTGGGCCGCAAGATGACCTATACCGTCTTTTTCGTGCTTGGCGGCATCCTGTACTTCAGTATCCCGGCCAGCGCCGGTATGGGCAGCAAGCTGCTGTTTGTGGGTGCGTTTTGCATCATCTTGTCGATGTATGGTGGCGCCTTCGCCACGGTGCCTGCGTACCTGGCGGACCTGTTTGGTACCCAAATGGTGGGCGCCATCCACGGCCGTCTGCTGACCGCTTGGTCCACCGCCGGCATCATTGGTCCTGTGGTGGTGAACTACATGCGCGAATACCAGCTCGGCCTGGGCATTCCGCGTGAGCAGGTCTACAACCAGACGATGTACATCCTGGTGGGTATGTTGGTCATTGGCCTGATCTGCAACTGGCTGATCAAGCCGGTTAACCCCAAACACTTCATGACCCCCGAAGAGCTCGCTGTCGAGCGCCAGATTGCCCATGATCGCGCTACGGCTTCTGCCGTGGGTGCCAGCCATGCCGGCTACCATGCCAACAGCATGGCCACCGTATACCTGGCCTGGGCCGCAGTGGGTATCCCGCTGGCCTGGGGTGTGTATCGCACCTTGCTGAGTGTGGGCAAGTTCTTCCACTGATCATTGGATCAACACCTCGCAGCCCTCGGGCTGCAGGGCCTTTGTATTGCAAGACAAGACATGAGCACTGTCACCTCTCCCCCTGTTGTTCCTTTGGCCACATTGGACCAAGCGCGCGCGCAATTGCGCCGTCGCGGTCAACTCAAAGGCCGACAACCCGATGATGCTGCTCGCGCCCAGGTGCGAGCGCTGATTGGCGAAGGTCCGCATCGTCGCGATCTGCTCATCGAACACCTGCACTTGCTGCAGGACCAATACAAAGGCCTGTACCGACGACATTTGGTGGCCTTGGCGGCGGAGATGCGCCTGTCCATGGCCGAGGTGTACGAGGTGGCCACCTTCTATCACCACTTTGATGTGATCGAAGACGACCAGACGCCTGCCGTGCGCACTGTGCGCGTCTGTGACGGCCTCAGTTGCCAGGTGGGCGGGGCGTCTCAATTGCTCAGCGATTTGCAACATGACCTGGGCATGAGCGGTGTCAGGGTCATTGCCGCACCCTGCGTAGGCCGCTGCGAACAGGCACCCGTGGCCGTGGTGGACCAACGCCCCGTGCCGCAAGCCACAGCCGCGCAAGTGCGCGAACTGGCGCTCGATCCACAAGCCAGCAGTGGACAGCATCCGCCCAGTGTCCCTGGTGGGCAATTCAACCCCGGCGCGCTGGCGCAGGCCGCTGTGACCACCGAGGCCGACATCGCGCTGGCACCTGCCCATGTGGACCTGGACAGCTACCGCGCCCAAGGTGGCTACAGCTTGCTGCAACGCGTGGTCAGTGGCGAGCTCCATGGCGACGCCATCATCGAAACCCTCGAACACTCCGGCCTGCGCGGCCTGGGTGGTGCGGGTTTTCCGGCTGGACGCAAGTGGCGCATCGTGCGCGATCAAGCGGCGCCGCGCCTGATGGCCGTCAACATTGACGAGGGCGAACCCGGCACCTTCAAAGACCGCACTTATCTGGAGCGCGATCCGCACCGCTTCCTGGAAGGCTTGCTCATTGCCGCTCATGTGGTCGGTGTGGACGCGGTCTACATTTACCTGCGCGATGAATACCACGGCTGCCGCGCCTTGCTCCAAGGCGCGCTGGATCAACTGCACGCGCAGCCCCCCTGCGCGCTGCCGCACATCGAACTGCGCCGAGGTGCGGGCGCCTACATTTGCGGCGAAGAGTCCGCCATGATCGAGAGCATTGAAGGCAAGCGTGGCGAGCCCCGCATGCGCCCGCCCTACATTGCACAAATTGGCCTGTTTGGGCGCCCCACGCTGGAGCACAACTTCGAAACCCTGTACTGGGTGCGCGACATTGTGGAGCGTGGTGCCGACTGGTTTGCCGGCTTTGGTCGCAATGGCCGCAAAGGCCTGCGCAGCTTCAGCGTCAGTGGGCGCGTGCGCTCGCCGGGCGTCAAGCTCGCGCCCGCCGGCATCACCCTGCGCGAACTGGTGGACGAATACTGTGGCGGCATGGCCGAGGGCCATACGCTTTACGCCTATTTGCCCGGAGGCGCATCGGGCGGCATTTTGCCCGCCAGCATGGCCGACATTCCACTCGACTTTGACACCTTGCAGCCGCATGGCTGCTTCATTGGTTCGGCTGCCGTCATGGTGCTCAGCCAGGCCGACAAGGCCCGTGACGCCGCCCTCAACGTCATGCGCTTTTTTGAGCATGAAAGCTGTGGCCAATGCACCCCCTGCCGTGTGGGCACCAGCAAAGCCGCGCAGCTGATGCAGACCCCCGTGTGGGACGCCGCACTGCTGCAGGATCTGGCCGATGTGATGGGCGATGCCTCCATCTGCGGTCTGGGCCAGGCTGCACCCAACCCGGTGCGCAGCATCCTCAAACACTTTGCGCATGAAGTCGGTGCCAGCGCCGTAGTGCAAGGAGAAGGCGCATGAACACGCTCCAAACCATTTCCTTCGAGCTCAACGGTCAGCGTGTGAAGGCCTTTGATGGCGAAACCATTCACAGCGCCGCGCACCGTCACGGTGTGGACATTGCGCACCTGTGCCACAAGGACGGCTTGCGCCCTGATGGCAATTGCCGTGCCTGTGTGGTCGAAATTGCCGGCGAGCGCGTGCTGGCGCCCAGCTGCTGCCGCAACGTCACGCCCGACATGAAGGTCAGCACGGAGACCGAACGCGCGACCAAATCTCGCAAGATGGTGCTCGAGATGCTTCTGTCGGACATGCCCGATCGTGGCTACAAATGGAACGACGCTGAAGGCCATGCCGATGCCGGCGAACACGGCGAACTCAGCCAGTGGGCCCAGCGCATGGGCGTGCAGGTGCGCGGCTCGCTGCGCAGTCTGCAGCGCGAACGCGTAGCCAGTGACATCAGCCACCCAGCCATGACCGTCAACCTGGACGCTTGTATTCAGTGCAACCGCTGTGTACGCGCGTGCCGTGAAGAGCAGGTCAACAACGTCATCGGCTATGCCCACCGCGGCGCGCACAGCGCCATCACCTTTGACCTGGGCGACCCCATGGGTGCCAGCAGCTGCGTGGCCTGCGGCGAGTGCGTGCAGGCCTGCCCCACCGGCGCGCTCATGCCCGCCACGCAAGTGGGTTCGCAGCAGGTGGACCGCAAAGTGGACTCGGTGTGTCCTTTCTGCGGCGTGGGGTGCTTGCTGACTTACAACGTCAAGGACAACCGCATTGTCAGCGTGGACGGCCGCGATGGTCCGGCCAACCATAACCGCCTGTGTGTCAAAGGCCGATTTGGTTTTGACTACATTCACAACCCGCAGCGCCTGACAGTGCCGCTGATCCGTAAATCTGGCGTACCCAAAGATCCCGAAGCGCTGGAGCACCTCAACCGCGACAGTGCCCAATGGTCTGACGTGTTCCGCGAAGCCACCTGGGAAGAAGCCATGGCTCTGGCCAGCGGCGGCCTGGTTCAACTGCGTGACACCTATGGCGCCAAATCGCTGGCCGGATTTGGTTCAGCCAAGGGCAGCAACGAAGAGGCCTACCTGTTCCAGAAACTGGTGCGCACCGGCTTTGGCTCCAACAACGTGGACCATTGCACCCGCCTGTGTCATGCCTCCAGCGTGGCCGCTCTGCTCGAAGGTGTGGGTTCGGGAGCCGTGAGCAACCAGGTCAACGATGTCGAGCATGCGGAGCTGATCATCGTCATCGGCTCCAACCCCACGGCCAACCACCCGGTGGCCGCGACCTGGATCAAGAACGCGGCCCAGCGCGGCGCCAAAGTGGTGCTGGCCGATCCGCGTGTGACCGATCTGGGCAAACATGCCTGGCGCGTGATGCAGTTCAAGCCCGACACCGACGTGGCCATGCTCAACGCCCTGATCTACACCGTGATCGAAGAGGGCTTGGTGGACGAAGCCTTTGTGCGTGAGCGCACCAGCAACTTCGAGGCTCTGCGCGAACACATCCAGGGCTACAGTCCCGAAGCCATGGCCCCCATCTGTGGCGTTCCCGCAGAAACTCTGCGAGAAGTGGCGCGGGCCTATGCCAGCTCCAAAGGGTCCATGGTCCTGTGGGGCATGGGCGTGAGTCAGCATATTCATGGCACCGACAACGTGCGCTGCCTGATCGCGCTGTCCACCATCACCGGCCAGATTGGCAAACCCGGCACCGGTCTGCACCCCCTGCGCGGCCAGAACAACGTGCAAGGCGCCAGCGATGCCGGTCTGATCCCCATGATGTACCCCAATTACCAACGCGTGGCTGACCCGAAAGCGCGTGCCTGGTTCGAGGACTTCTGGGGCACCAAGCTGGACGACAAGCCGGGCTACACCGTGGTCGAGATCATGGACAAAGCCCTGGCCGACGACAGCGACCCCCACAAGGTGCGCGGCATGTACATCATGGGCGAGAACCCGGCCATGAGCGACCCGGACCTGAATCACGCCCGTCACGCACTGGCCAGTCTGCAGCACCTCGTGGTGCAGGATATTTTCATGACCGAAACCGCCTGGCTGGCCGACGTTGTGCTGCCCGCCACCGCATGGCCCGAAAAAACCGGCACCGTCAGCAACACCGACCGCATGGTGCAGCTGGGTCAGCAGGCGGTACAAGCCCCGGGCCAAGCCCGCGCCGATCTGTGGATCTTGCAGGAAATGGCACGCGGCATGGGGCTTGACTGGAACTACACTGGCCCCGAGTTCGGTGTGGCGGCCATCTATGACGAAATGCGTCAAGCCATGCATGCCGCCATTGGGGGCATCACCTGGGAGCGCCTGCAACGCGAGTCCAGCGTCACCTACCCCTGCCTGAGCGAAAGCGACCCGGGAAGCCCCACCGTGTTCATCGATGGCTTCCCCACGCACGATGGCCGCGCCCACCTGGTGCCTGCCGACATCATCCCTGCCAACGAGCGACCCGATGCGGACTTCCCCTTTGTGTTGATCACCGGTCGCCAGCTCGAACACTGGCATACCGGCTCCATGACGCGCCGCGCACGGGTGCTCGATGCCATCGAGCCCATGGCTACCGCCAGCATGAACGGGCAAGACATGCAAGACCTGGGCTTGCAACCCGGCGATGTGCTCACCGTGCGTTCGCGCCGTGGCCAGGTCAGCTTGCATGTGCGCCGTGACGACGGTACCCCTCGTGGCGCCGTGTTCATTCCGTTTGCCTACTACGAAGCCGCAGCCAACCTCATGACCAACCCGGCGCTGGATCCCTTCGGCAAGATTCCGGAGTTCAAGTATTGCGCTGTGGCCGTGAGTGCTGGGGGTACGCCCGCCCGGGTGCCCGGCTACGGCACTCAAGGCCTCATGGCCTTGCAGGAGTAAGGGCCATGGCTCTGCCCGTCCTCACCAACGCGCAAGCGCCCTTGACCGAAGCCATCACGGTGGTCAACGAGCATGGGCAAATCCAGAGCCTGAACATCCCGGCTGAGCGGGCGCTGACCGTCTACGTCGACAAGCAGGAACTCGTCACGCTCATGACCTTGGGCGCACGCCCCGAGCAACTGGTGCTGGGCTACTTGCGCAACCAGCGACTGCTTGACAGCGTGGACGATGTGGCCAGCGTGAGCGTGGATTGGGAGGTGGGCGCTGCAGCTGTGCACACCCGGGGCGGGATTGCCCGATGGCAAGAGCGCACCGCGCGCCGCGTGGTCACCACCGGCTGCGGCCAGGGCAGCATGTTTTCCGAGCTGATGGAGCAGACCGATGCCCTGCACCTGCCGTCCACCCACATCACGCAAAGCGAGCTCTACAGCATCGTCAACCAGATCCGCCTCATGGACAGTGTCTACAAGCAAGCCGGCTCGGTGCACGGATGCGCACTGTTTCTGCAAGAGCGTTTGCTGACGTTTGTGGAAGACGTGGGACGCCATAACGCCATCGACACCATTGCTGGCTGGCAGTGGTTGCAAGAGGCGCAAACCCTGCGTCCCGTTGGCGCCGATGCACACACCGCCCCCACCCAGGGGCATGTGTTCTACACCACGGGCCGCATGACGAGCGAGATGGTCATCAAGGCTGCGCAAATGGGGGTGGCGGTTCTCATCTCGCGCAGTGGCATCACACACATGGGCTTGACCATTGCACGCCAGCTGGGCTTGTGCACCATTGGTCGTGCGACCAACCGGCGCTTTTTATGCTTCAGCGCACCCGAGCGGCTGCAGCTGCAACCAGAACTGTTTTTGGCCCTGCAGGCGTGAGGCGCAAGTGGGTGCTCAGTGCACCATGCTCACGGCCTTGATTTGTGCCCACACGGCCATACCCTCGCGCAGCTGCAGCATGTCCACTGCGCGGCGCGTCACTCGCGCCACCAGCACAGCTTCGCCGTGGCGCAGCTGCACCAGCATCTGGTGGTCGCTGCTGTCGGGCACCATGGCCTGCACCACACACGGCACATGGTTTTGAATGCTGGTGCCCTGAGCGCGCTCGAGCGTGATGCTCACATCGCGCGCCAAAATACGCAGCCGTAAACGCGTGCCCTCGGTCAAGCCCCGGTCGGGCACGCACAAGTTGGCGTCTTGCATGCGCACATGCGCCAGTGACCACTGCGCATCGCGCTGCACCACGTTGGCGTCCACCAGTGCGCCCACATCGTCGCCCAGCGACACCGGCACCTGCACCGAGGCCAGCACGTCTTGCACCGGCCCGCTGGCCTGCACCTGCCCGGCCTGCAACACCACCAGGTGATCGGCCAGGCGGGTGACCTCGTCCGCAGCATGGGTGATGTAGAGCATGGGCACACGCAAATGCATGCGCAACTGCTCCAGCCAGGGCAGCACCTCGGCCTTGCGTGCCGCGTCCAGCGCGGCCAGCGGCTCGTCCAGCAACAAGACCTGTGGACGTACGGCCAAGGCGCGTGCCATGGCTACACGTTGACGCTCACCGCCCGACAGCGCCTGTACGCCCCGCGCCAGCAAATGGCCAATGCCCAGCACTTGTACTGCTTCGTCCAGCGCACCCATGGCTGCGCGCTGTTCGGCAGCGGGCAGGCGGCGCAGGCCGTACATCAGATTGCTGCGCACATCCAGGTGGTCAAACAAAGCATTGTCCTGAAACACCATGCCCAGGCGCCGTTGCCACACCGGTACAAACATGTCTTGTGCATCGTCCTGCCAAAGAATGCTGCCCAGGCGGACGTGGCCTTGTGCACGCTCTAGCCCGGCCAGACAACGCAGCAGTGTGGTTTTGCCCGAGCCCGAAGCCCCCCACAACGCCGTCACCCCCTGCAGCGGCAGCGTCGTGGCGGCCTGCAAGGCAAAGCCAGGGCGCTGCAAACGCAGGTCAAAGTGCAAGTCAAAATTCGGCCTGCTCATGCGCTGTGCTCCTGCAGGCGCCGCTGCACGCGCGAGAGCAGCCACAACACCACAAAGGCAAACACCGCCATGCCCCCCGCCAGCACATGAGCTTGGGCGTAGTCCATGGCCTCCACGTGACCGTAAATCAGGGTGGACAGCACCTGCGTCTGCCCCGGAATGTTGCCACCAATCATGAGCACCACGCCAAACTCGCCCAGCGTGTGCGCAAAGCTCAGCAGCCCCGCACTCAGCAGCGCGTGGCGCGCGTGCGGCAAAGCCACTGTTAAAAACGCATCCAGCGGTTTGGCTCCCAGCGTCATCGCCGCCTCCAGCGGGCGGCGGCCCATGGCGGCAAAAGCGGTCTGCAAAGGTTGCACAGCAAAAGGCAGTGAATACACGATGGAGCCGAGCACCAGCCCGGTGAATGTAAATGACAGCGTTCCCCAGCCCAGCGCCTGCGTGAGCTGACCCAGCGGGCCATGCGGCCCCAGCAACACCAGCATGTAAAACCCCAGCACCGACGGCGGCAACACCAGCGGCAGCGTGACCAACGCATTGACAGGCTCGCGCCAGCGCGATGCCGTACGCGCCAGCCACCACGCCAGCGGCGCACCCAGTATCAGCAGCGCCGCCGTGCTGACGGCGGCCAGTCGCAGCGTTAGCCAGAGCGCGGGCCAGGTGGTGGACCACAAGTCGGCAGGCATGAGAGGTGTGTTCAAAACAAAATTGATCAGAAGGTGTAGCCGTAAGCGCGCATCAGCTGCCGGGCTTTTTCGCCCTGCAAATACGTCAACAAGGCCCGTGCGGCGGGCTGTGCAGCGCCTGCGCTCAGCAGTATCGCATCCTGTTTGATGGGCGCATACAGTTGTGGTGGCACCAGCCAGGCCGAGCCTGTGCTGACTTTGCCGTCCACCATGATTTGCGACAGTGCCACAAAGCCTAGTGCCGCATTACCGGTTTTGACAAACTGGAAGGTCTGGCCTATGTTTTCGCCCACCACCAGATGAGGCCTCACCGCCGCCGTCAGGCCCCGCGCCGCCAGCACCTGCGCGGCTGCTGCGCCATAGGGTGCCAGGCGCGCGTCGGCCACCGCCAGCTTGCCTGGTAAAGCGCTGGCCAGCACCGCGCCTTGCGCGTCCACCACACCCGGTTGCGCACTCCATAGCGCCAGCTGCCCCCGCGCGTAGGTGAACTGGCTGCTGGCCACGGCCAAGCCATCAGCAGCCAGCTGCGTGGGTGTGTGGCTATCGGCAGCGAGCAGCACGGCAAAGGGCGCGCCGTGACGCACTTGCGTGGCCAGCTTGCCAGTCGAACCGAGCACCAGCACCGCTTGGTGCCCCGTATCTTGTGCGAACAAGGCGGCCATGGCCTGCATGGGCGCCGCAAAATTGGACGCGACGGCCACCTGAACCTGAGCTGCTTGCACGGGCAGAGCCAGCGCGTACATGACCAGTGAGAGCAGGGCTAGCAGAGTGCGCATGGGCTCAGTTCTTGCGTGCCGCCCAAAACACTGCGCCTTGGGGTCCGTAACGCTCTGAATGCAAAACACCTCGTGCCAGCTCAAAGGTGCTGCCTGTGGGGTAGTGAGTGGTGTGGCCATTGACGGTGAGCCAAAATTCGCCTTGGGCCACCAGCGCCTGGGTGTCGAAGGGGTGGGTGTGCGGGTCGTTGGCAAAGTTGGGCGCCCATTCGCGCAGCAAGACTTCGTTAAAGCCCTCGGCTAGCTTGGTGAGCTGGAATTGGTCAAAAGTCTTTGCGGTCATGGTAGTCCTTGCATGGGTACCTTATTTTGCTATGGGCGCGCAGTTCACAAGTCCAGTTGAGAAGTGATCTTCTTTGGTGAAAACATGGACTTTGGCTACATATAAAAGATGTTCTTGGCGCTTAAAAAACTTTAAAAATGCTTTTTCATCGGCAACAGTGAGCGCAGTGTCTTTTTAAGGGCCGAAAGCGCCGGGTCTTGGGCCAGTTCGCTGCGGCTCCATACATATAGGTCTCGGCGTGAGGTGCCGCCAGGCGGTGGCAATTCAACCAAGGGAAAGCGTTCATGCAGCAGGCTGACGGGCAGGCGGGGCAGTACGGCCAGATGCTGGCCATTCATTAGCACTTGCAGCAGGATGACGGCATCACCCACGGTGGCAAAACGGGTGCGCATGCGCTGAATGCCGCTGCGATTGAGCATGTCCAGCTCTGCGTTTTGAAACGGCGAGGTGGTACCCACGTTCATCCAGTCGCAGTCGCCGAAGTCTTCGGCCTGGAATTCGTTGCCTTTGGCCATGGGGTGACTAGGGCCGCAAAAAATGGAAATGGCGTCTTCGCACAGCAGTTCGCGATCAATGCCTTGCGGGTGTTGGGCATAGACAGCAGGGGCCAACACTACGTCCAGATCGCCGTCAGTGAGTTGATCGACGATGTTCAATGGCCGTCCGGTGGTGACGCTCAGGGAGATGTGCTTTTGCTCGCGCAAAAAGGTGTCGCTAAGCTGTGGCATCAGGGCCATGCCGATGAGCGGACCGACACCAACACGCAAGTGTGTATGTAACCCAATTTTGTGGCGAGAGACGGTCTCGTGTGCAGCTTGCATCTGACGGCCAATGGAGCGGCCAATGCGGGCCAGGTTCTCGCCAAGGGGGGTGCTTTTGACACCGAAACGGCTGCGCATGAAAAGCTGTTCGCCGGCCTGCATTTCCAGTGTGCTCATATTGCGTGTCAGCGTAGGTTGAGTCAGCAGCAGATGCTGGGCTGCAGCGGTCACCGAGCCCTTGTCCAAGATAACCGCCAGTTGAATCAAGTGTTTTGGATCCATGCAAATATGTTTGTTTGGAGTTGCAAATAAGAATTTTACATATGCACTGGCTCCACATACAGTCGTTCTGTCCACGGTGGAAAACCGTGCACGAACAAGACATTCCAACAAGGAGACATGCTATGAAGAATTTGCAGTTCGCGCGACGCGTGCTGGTGGTGGGTGCTTTGGGTTTGGCTGCGGCTTTGCCCACTTGGGCTGCACAGGTGTCGATGGAAACCGCCACGCCCAACAGCGTGGTGGGATTGATGCCACAGGCTATGGCGCCTATTTGGGCCAAGAAAGGCCTGGATGTGCAACTGGCCTTGGACCAGACGTTGACCAAGTCGCTGCTCAAAGTGGCGCAAGGCACGCTGGACACGGCGGTGGTGCCGCCCCCGGCCTATGCTGACCTCAAGGCCGCCCGTGGTGCGTATTCAAAAATGGGGGAAAAAGGCGCAGAGCTGTCGCAAAACGTGCGTGCGCTGTGGGGCTTCACAGCCAGCAATTACCAGCCGATCGTGTGGGCGGACAGTGGCATCAAGACCTGGGCTGACATCAAGGGCAAACGTGTCTATATTGGTCCCCCTGCTGGTGCTGGCAATGCGCAGATCACCAGTTTGGTGATGCGCGCCTCTGGCTTCAAGGACGGCGCAGACTACACACCGGTCAAGGCCCCCTGGGGGGTGGCGCCACAAGGGTTCCAGGACGGTCAATACGATGTGTTGGTGCTGCCCACGGGCACAGGGGCTTCGGTGATCACCGAGATGTCGCTGTCGCGCCCGATCCGCATCCTGTCTTTGCCCGCCGATGCCAATCCCCCCAGCGACCTGGGTGTGATCAAGTCGCACATTCCCAAAGGGACCTACAAGGGCCAAGTCAACAATGATCAGGACATCATTACTTGGCAAACTGTGATGATGATGATGGCTAAGAAATCGCTGCCTGACGATGTGGCTTACATGCTGACCAAGAACTACATGGAAAGTCGCAAGAGTTTGGCAGCTGGCAATGCCATGCTCAAGGAATTACCCAGTGACAATCCATTGGGTGGCGTGATAGCGCCCCTGCATCCGGGTGCTGCCAGGTACTACAAAGAAGCAGGTATCTCCATTCCGGCCGAGCTGATCCCCAAGTAAATACATAAAAATCGAACACCGCTCCTGGGCTCTTCTTGGGCCCGGGAAAGGAGACGCCTCATGAAAATATTACCGAGCCGCTGGCAAGCGCTACTCTTGGATGTGCTCGCTTTGGGCGTGACCTTGTACGGCATGGCAAACGTGATGCCTGCGATTGGTAGCTTCCGTCTGGGGCCGTTCCCGATGGAGTTCTTCAGGGCGACTTTCTTTGCGGCTTGTGTGATGGTGGTGGGTTTAGGCATGGGGATGCCCAAGTTCGGCGGGGCCACGACAAGTAGGGGGCTCAAGCTGGGCTCGACGCTGTCGGTAGGGGTGCTCTTGTGGGCGTCCTGGTCGTATTACGAAGTGGGTATGGCCATGGCCGACGACATCGTGATGTTCGGCATCAAGGAGTCAATGATTGCGTTGGCTGCATCGGCAGCCGTGTTGTTTTTCTGCTGGCACATCTGGGGTGGTGCTGTATCTCTGCTGGGGGTGTTGGGGGTGGCGTATCTGATCGCAGGCCCCTATTTACCTGGACCACTTAAAACGGTGGCTGGTGATGTGCACGAATTGTTGGCTCAGAACCTTTGGTACAACTTGGACACAGGCATTCTGGGCAGCACCTTTTCGATCGTAATAACAACGGTGTTCCCGTTCATCGTACTCGGCGCAGTGCTGGAAGGTGTGGGTGCCGGAGATTCGATGATCCGCATCGCTTTTGCCATGATGAAGAAAACCGCAGGGGGGCCCGCCCATGCGGCCGTGTTGGCCTCGGGCTTGTTCGGCACGGTCTCGGGCAGCGCCGTGGCCAACGTGGTGGGCACCGGGGTGGTGACCATTCCCATGATCAAAAAGCGCGGATTTTCCAAAGACTTTGCCGGTGCCGTGGAAGCCGCTGCATCAACTGGGGGGCAGATCATGCCTCCCATCATGGGCGCTGCAGCACTGGTGATGGCGGATTATGTGGGGGTGAGTTACCTGACGATTGTGTTGGCGGTCCTGGTCCCCTCCATCGCGTTTTACCTTAGCCTGTTCTTGATGATCATGTTCGAGACAAGACGGTTGGGCATCAAGGCGGATGCTTCTTCCATCGATGTGCCTGCGCCTACGCTGCAGGATTACATGAATCTGGTGCTGATCTTTGGCCCATTGGTATTGATTGTGTTGTTGTTGGTTGCGGGCTTCTCGGTGTCTGGCGCGTCGCTTGCAGCTATTGCCTTGTTGTTTCCGCTGAGCTTCATCAATCCGGCCGTGCGTGAGCGTCCGATGCTGCTGATCAAGGCTTTGAGTGCCGGCGGCACCACTTTTGCGGGCTTGCTGACGGCGATTGCAGCGGTTGGCATTGTGATCTCCACGCTGGCCGCCACGGGGGTTCCCGTCAAGTTCGGTGTGTTGCTTAGCACGGCCATGGACTCGTCGCTGCTGGTGGCCTTGATTATCGTGGCCATGGGGTGCACGATTTTGGGCATGGGCATGCCCACGCTGCCTGCATATGTGACGGTGGCTGCCATTGCCTTGCCCTCGATGCAGGCGCTGGGTCTGCAGCCGCTGACGGCGCACATGTTTGTGTTCATGATCGCGGTGGCGTCCACCATCACCCCGCCCGTGGCCATTGCCGCCTATGCCGCCGCGTCCATCTCGGGGGGCAAGCCGATTGGCACAGCAGTTCAGGCGTCGCGCATTGGCATCATGATTTTTGTGATCCCGTTTGCCTTTGCCTACGAGCCGCTGTTGTTGACCGTCCCGCAAGCCGGAGGGGTATTCAGTTGGTCTGACTACATCTTTTTGATTGTGCGTCTGTTGGTGGCCATGTACATCCTGGCCAGCGCCTTGATTGGCTTTGACGTGCGCCAGTTGCCTTGGTGGCAGATCGCTGTGCGCTTTGTGGCCTGCGTGCTGATCTTCGCACCTGGCCATCTCTCGACCATGATCGGTTTGGGCTTGACAGGCATTGCGCTGGCTGAGCACTGGTTGGTGCGTCAAAAAACTGCGGTGAGCGCCTGAGTTTTTCTGTAAATTTTTAAATATGCAACAACGTCCCAACATCATCTTCATCGTTTCTGACGATCTGGGCTATGCCGATCTGGGCTGCTACGGTGGCCGCGAGGCACAGTTCGGACAAGTCTCCCCCAACATCGACAAACTGGCCGAAGGGGGCATCAAGTTCACCCAGGGTTATGCCAACTCGTCGGTGTGCTCGCCCACGCGCTTTGCCATGATCACCATGCGCTACCAGTACCGCTTGCGTGGCGCGATGGAAGAGCCCATCAACAGCCGCAGCAAGGGCAGCGCCACGCTGGGCCTGCCGACCGAAATTCCGACCCTGCCGTCGCTGTTGCGCGATGCGGGCTACAACACCGCACTGGTCGGCAAGTGGCACCTGGGTTATCCGCCCAACTTTGGACCGCAGCGCTCGGGCTACGACGAGTTTTTTGGCATCATGGCCGGGGGGGTGGACTACTTCACACACTGCTCGAGCAAAGGCGATCACGACCTCTACCATGGCGAAAAAGAACACATGGAGGTCGGCTACCTGACCGACATCTTCAGCCAGCGTGCGGTGGATTACATCGACCGCATGGCTCATGAAGCCCAGGGCGGCAAGCCTTTCTTTCTGAGCCTGCACTACACCGCGCCCCACTGGCCTTGGGAAACCCGAGACGACGCACACGTGGCCGCTGACGTGGCCAAGAACCTGTTTCATTTGGACGGCGGCAACATCCACAGCTATCGCAAGATGATCCACCACATGGATGAGGGCATCGGTTGGGTCATGGATGCCCTGCGCAAGCACGGGCTTGAGCACAACACCCTGGTCGTGTTCACCAGCGACAACGGGGGCGAGCGTTTCAGTGACAACTGGCCACTGGTGGGCGGCAAGATGGACCTGACCGAAGGCGGTATTCGTGTGCCATGGATTGCGCATTGGCCCGCTCAGATTCCGGCGGGTACCACCAGTGAGCAACACTGCATGACGATGGACTGGTCGGCCACGATGCTCGACATCGGTGGCGCAAAGGCGAACCCGGACTACCCGCTGGACGGCGTTTCCGTCTTGCCGGTGTTGCGCGATCCGGGCTACCGTTTTGAGCGCCCGCTGTATTGGCGCATGAACCACCGCAGCCAGCGCGCCTTGCGTGTGGGGGATTGGAAATACCTCAAGGTCGACGACCACGAGTACTTGTTCAACCTGACCCACGATGCACGCGAGCGTGCCAACCTGGCAGCGCGCGAGCCCGAGCGCATGCTCACCATGCGTGCGCAATGGGAGCAGTGGAACGACACCATTCCACCCATCCCAGCCGATGCGACCGTGAGTCTGGGCTATTCCGTCAAAGACATGCCCCAGCGTTGAAGGAACCTGGCGTGCGCATGCCATGGCATCGGTTCTTGCCATTTCTGGCGTGGCCGCGACCCACGCGAGATTTGCTCAAAAGTGAGGCGCTGGCGGGTCTGACGGTGGGCTTGATGGTCATTCCGCAAGGTGTGGCTTATGCAGCACTGGCGGGCATGCCACTGCAGACGGGGCTTTATGCGTCCATGTTGCCCGCTTTGGTGGCGGTGCTTTTCAGTTCTTCGGTGCGTTTGTCGGTGGGGCCAACAGCCCTGAGTTGTTTGCTGGTTTCGGCTTCTTTGGCGGGGCTGGCGCCACCGGGCTCGGCCGAATGGGTCACCTTGGCGGTGTGGCTGTCCATCCTGGCGGGTCTGACCCAAGTCGTGCTCGGTTGGGTGCGCTTTGGGTGGCTGCTCAACCTGGTCAATGCACCGGTGTTGATGGCTTTTACGCAAGCAGCAGCGGTGTTGATCATTTTGTCGCAGTACAAGAGTTTGCTGGGTTGGCCCTTGTGGGGTCAGTCCACACACATCGAAGCACTGGCCTATGGCCTGCTCAGTCTGGCGTTGCTGTGGTGGTCTAGGCGCATCAAACCGACCTTCCCAGCCGTCTTGGTGCTGGTTTTGGTGTCAGCGGGCGTCAGCCACTACACCGGCTATGCCGAACGCGGTGGTCCGGTGGTGGGGAGTCTGCCCTCGGGCGTGCCCTTGCTGATGTGGCCTGGTGCGGTCGAATGGCAGACTTTGCAAGCTTTGTTTGTACCGGCGGTCGTGATCACGCTGGTGAGCTTTTTGGAGACCGCTTCCAGCGCCAAGGTAGACAACGCAGGCCAAGGTACACGCTGGAACCAGAATCAGGACTTGATCGGTCAGGGTTTGGCCAAGATCACTTCGGGGCTGGTGGGCGCATTTCCCACCAGCTCATCGTTCAGCCGTTCTGCACTCAACCTTTATGCAGGCGCCCAGACCGGTTGGGCCACGGTGTTTTCTGTGGCGGTGGTGTGGTTGGCGTCCATGTATGGGTTGCCTGTGCTCTACCATGTGCCGCAAGGGGTGTTGGCTGCCATTGTGGTGGTGGCAGTGTTGGGCTTGATCAAGCCGGCCCAGTTTGTGCGCCTGTGGCGTGTCACGCGCGTGGAAGCCGTGATTGCTGCCGTGACCTTTGCGGCCACTCTGCTGTCTGCGCCCAAGATGTACTGGGGCGTGTTGACCGGGGTGTTGATAGCCCTGGCCCATTTTTTGTACCAACGCTTGCACCCACGCATCATCGAAGTGGGCCAGCATCCGGACGGGCGTTTGCGCGACAGGCACCTGTGGTCGCTGCCGCCTATTGCGCCGGACACGTTTGCGCTGCGCATGGATGCAGAGTTAGACTTTGGCTCAGCCAATGCGCTGGAGCAAAAGATACTGGAGCATGTGGCGGCGTACCCCAAGGTGCGTCATGTGGCGCTGTTTGCACAGCCTATCAACCGTATTGACGCGACGGGCATCGAGGTGTTCGAGCGCATCGCCTTGCAAATGGCCGCGCAAGACAGGCAGCTGATCGTGGTGGGCGCCAAGTTGCCCGTGGAACGGACTCTCAAGGCTGCAGGCGTGTTTGATCGGGCGACAGCTTTGCTGGTTTTTGTGCGCGATGAGGAAGCTTTGGCTTATTTGCGCGAAATGGAGACTCGTGCGATCCAGTCTTGATAAGCCTGATTAGCGGCTTTGCGATCGGCACTCACGCGTTGCATGGCAGGGCGTTCAGCCAGGGTTGCCAGGTACGCTTTGATCGGCAAGTCCTGCAAAAAGTCTTCGCCATAGATCTGGCGTGTGGCCATGCTGATGACGGGCAGGTGCACCGCAGCTGCGCAGTCGGCCAGGGTGAAAGTGTCGCCCGCCACATAAGGCGAAAACTTGGCCAGGGAGCTGAAGGCGGCGATGTGTTTGCGCAGCACTTTGGCGGCCCGGTCGATCACGTCTTGTGAGACCTTGCCGCCAAAGAAGGCCTGTGGGTAGAGCTTGCGGGCTTCAAGTTCCAGGTGCAGTTCAATGTAGGTGCTGATCTCGCGTACCTTGGCGGCAGCATACGGCTCGGTGGGTAACAAGGCGGGTTGGGGCTGCAGTTGCTCCAGGTATTCGAGGATGACGGCAGACTCGCTCAAAGGCCCCTGGGGTGTGCGCAGGTAAGGCACTTTGCCCAGCGGTGAGCAAGCCGGGTCGGTCTCGCCCACATAGGTGGTGGACTCTTCAAAAGCGATGCCTTTTTCGAGCAGGGCGAATTTGACTTTGTTGTAGTAATTGCTGACGCCAAAGCCGCAGAGTGTGAGCATGGGGTTCTCCTGTTGAAGAACTCAAGCTTAGTCTACGAACGCATGGGGCGGCGTGCTTTTTGGGACAATGCGGGCATGCCTTCCCGCTTTGTGATTCATGCGGCTTGAATTCCGCTCGGTTGTGCTGCGCCTGATTGTGGCGCAGATGTGTCTGCACGCCACCATGTCCGGCGTGCGCATGGCCGCGCCTTTGCTGGCGCTCAAGCTCGGTTACAGCGCCATGAGTGTTGGCGTGTTGCTGGCGCTGTTTGCCCTTGCGCAGGTGTTTCTGGCCTTGCCGGTGGGGCGCTTGACGGACAAACACGGCTCGCGCTTGCCGATTTTTGTGGCGGTGGCGGCATCGTCGCTCAGTGTGTTAGCGGCGGGTCTGTGGCCGGTGTTTGAGGTGTTGTGCGTGACGGCGGTGCTCAGTGGCTCCGCTTCGGGCACGGTCATGATTGCAGTGCAGCGCCACGCCGGGCGCCTGAGCCACGACCAGGGCGACATTCGGCAAATCTTCAGCTGGATGGCCATTGCCCCTACGCTGGCCAATTTTGTAGGGCCCTTCTTTACCGGGCTGCTGATTGACGCGGTGGACTTTGGTCCGACCTTCATGCTGCTGTCTTTGGTGCCGCCGGTGTCAGCCTGGGCGGTATACCGCCTTCAGGACCGGCGTGCGCAGCACGAAGGCGAGGTCGCTTCGGGCACGCCCAAGGGCTCTTCGTTTGAGCTGTTGCGCAATCAACCGCTGCGCCGGCTGTTGCTGATCAATTGGATGCTGTCCTCGTGCTGGGATGTACACGCCTTCATGGTGCCTTTGCTCGGACACGAGCTGGGCCTGAGCGCATCGGCCATCGGCACGATTTTGGGCGCGTTTGCGCTGGCGGCCACGGCCATTCGTCTGACCATGCCCTGGGTGGCACGTCATGTGCGGGAAATGCAGGCGGTGGCCATTGCCATGGTGATGACGGGGGTGTTCTTTGTCATCTACCCCTTCTCCAGCGGGGCCTGGATGATGGGCGTTTTGTCCACGCTGTTGGGCATGTCGCTGGGTTCGGTGCAGCCCATGATCATGAGCACCTTGCACCACGTGACCCCGCGTGAACGCCAGGGCGAGGCGCTGGGCTTGCGCATCATGACCATTTACGCCTCCAGCGTCATCATGCCCTTGGCCTTTGGCTCACTGGGCGCCTTGGTGGGGGCAACGGCGGTGTTCTGGACGGTAGGGGCGGTGGTGGGGCTGGGCTCACGGTTGGCGCGACGGCTGTCATAATCACAACATGCAAACCCTTCGCAACGCCCGTTTTCTGGTACGCCTTGTTCTGGCGTGGATGGTGCTGTTCGTGGGTGTTGCGGTGGCTTCGCCGCTGGTCAAGCCCGTTACGCTGGAGGTGGTGTGCTCGGCCTCAGCGGGAACGCACATTGTGGTGGTGGCCGATGACGGCGCTCAACCCGATAACGACACCGGCATGCACTGCCCCTTGTGCCTGCCCATGTCAGCGCCACCTGCTGCGGTGCTGAACTTGCCTGCTGCACAAACCGGGCTGTCTTACGCCCTGCATCCGCTGGAGTCGGCCAGGCTGCAAAGCCTTGTGGGTCAACCCTGGCAAGCCCGCGCACCTCCGCGCGGCTGATCCTCCCTTTTTTCGCTACTGGTTCGTTGCCATTTCGGTAACGCGCGCGTACGCATCTGGTTTATCCATCCCGAGGGGCAACCCTCACCCTGTGTTTTCTGATTTTTTTACCAAGGAGTGATCCATGAAAAATGCGCTTTCTGTTCTTTCTTTGTCTTTGTTGGCCAGTCTGGCCCACGCCCAAGTGACCGTCAGTGAGGCCTGGGTGCGCGCCACCGTGGCACAACAAAAAGCCACCGGTGCTTTTATGCAGCTGGAGTCCAAGCAAGACGCCAAGCTCTTGTCTGTTCAATCCCCGGTGGCGGGGGTGGCCGAGGTGCATGAAATGGCAATGGACAACGGCATCATGAAAATGCGCCCGGTCCCGTTCCTGACCCTGCCTGCGGGCAAGGCCGTGGAGCTCAAACCTGGCGGCTACCACGTGATGCTGATGGACCTCAAGGCCCAAGTCAAAGACGGCGACATGGTGCCCTTGACTCTGGTGGTCGAAGCCCAGGACGGCAAGCGCCAGAGCCTGGACCTTAAGCTGCCTGTGCGTTTGATGAACAAGCCAACCACGGGACAGGCTGCGCCCATGGGTGGCCACATGCATGGCGAGCACAAGCACTGAAAAGTCGGGGCTTGTTGTCAGCCAGCCATCAGCCCGCGTCTGTTTTAATCCGCTCTGATGGCACAAGGAGACTCCCATGAGCGACGCATCGGCTTTTGGCTTTGGCAAGTTCATTCCCGGTTTTGACTTTTTGCAAAACCTGGCTCAGTCCGCAGGCAAGGCGCAACCTGGGGCGGCGCCGTCCTGGGTGGCGCCTACGCTGAGTGTGGAAGAGCTGGACAAACGCATTCAGGACTTGAAGGCGGTGCAGTTCTGGCTGGAACAAAACGTGACCACGCTCAAGGCTACGATTCAGGCGATGGAAGTGCAAAAGATGACGCTGGCCACCTTGCAGGGCATGAACGTCAACATGGCCGATCTGGCCAAGGCCTTTGCCGCCAAGCCCGAAACTGCTGCGCCTGCGGCCGCAACCCCGGCCTCCGAGCCACAGGCGGCTGCTCAGGCCGAGCCCGAGCCCGAGCCTGCGGGCACAACCGAAGAGCCCAAGAAAGCCACGCGTCAATCCAAAGCCAAGGCGGCCGATAAACCCATGGTCGACCCGATGGCCTGGTGGGGTTCGCTGTCGCAGCAGTTTCAGAACATAGCCGCCAGCGCCATGAAAGATGTGGCCGCGGAAGCCATGAAGGCCCAAGCCAGCGCCGGGCCTGCTGCGGCAGAGCCAGCAGCAGCCAACCAGCCTGCACGCAATGCAGCTGCAAAAAACACAGCAGCCAAAAAAACAGCGGCCAAAAAAGCCGCTGCCAAAAAACCTGCCGCCAAGAAGGCAGCCAAGTAAAACGATCGGGCGTTAAACGCCGCGTGCGCGATCGCTCTTGAACTTCGCACGGAACTGGGCAAACGTGCCCGCATCCAGCGACTCGCGCACCTCGCGCATCAGGTTCAGGTAGTAGTGCAGGTTGTGGATGGTGGTGAGCATGGGGCCGAGCATTTCGCCGCAGCGGTCCAGGTGGTGCAGGTACGCGCGGCTGAATCCATCGCGCCCGCCCTGGTCCCACGATACGCCCGAAGTGCCCGCACACGCATGGCAGGTGCAGCTGGGGTCCAGCGGCTGCGGGTCGGTCTTGTGGCGGGCGTTACGCAGCTTCAGGTCGCCATAGCGGGTGAACACGGTGCCGTTGCGCGCATTGCGCGTGGGCATGACGCAGTCAAACATGTCCACGCCATCGGCCACGCCTTGCACCAGGTCTTCGGGTGTGCCTACGCCCATCAGGTAGCGCGGCTTGTTCGCAGGCAGGCGGTGCGGTGTGTGCGCCATGATTTGCAGCATCTGGTCTTTGGGCTCGCCCACGCTCACGCCGCCAATGGCGTAGCCCGGAAAGTCCATCTCCACCAGTGCGTCCAGCGATTCCTGACGCAGATGCTCGAACATACCGCCTTGCACAATGCCGAACAGTGCATTGGGGTTACCCAGGCGCTCAAACTCATTCTTGCTGCGCAGTGCCCAGCGGCGACTCATCTCCATGCTCTTGCGCGCCTCGGCCTCGGTGGTGATGTGGCCCTTGGTTTCGTAAGGGGTGCACTCGTCGAGCTGCATGACGATGTCCGAGTTCAGAATGGTCTGAATCTGCATGCTCACCTCGGGCGACATGAACAGTTTGTCGCCATTGACGGGGCTGGCAAAGTGCACGCCCTCTTCGGTGATCTTGCGCATCTCGCCCAGCGACCAGACCTGGAAACCGCCTGAGTCGGTCAGGATGGGTTTGTCCCTTTTTTCGAACTGGTGCAGGCCGCCAAAGCTTTGCATGATGTCCAGCCCAGGGCGCATCCACAAATGAAAGGTATTGCCCAAAATGATTTGCGCGCCCATTTCGTGCAGGCTGCGCGGCATGACGCCTTTGACCGTGCCATACGTGCCCACCGGCATGAAGATGGGCGTTTGTACCACCCCATGGTTGAGAGTGAGTGCGCCACGGCGGGCGTGGCTGGAAGGGTCGGTCTTGAGCAGGTCGAATGTGAGCATGGCCGTCATTGTAGAGAGGCCGTCAAGCCGCCCGGCGCGGCCACAGCACGCTGGCAATGGCCACCAGCACCAGGGCAATGGCGCTCCAGTCCTGCCAGTGCAACACTTCGCCCAGCCACAGCGCGCCACTGAACACGCCCACGATCGGAATCATCATGATGCTCAGGGTCGATGCAATCGGCGGCAGGCTGCGCGCCAGGTAAAACCACACGCTGTGAGCAAAGCCAATCACCATGACGGCGTTGTACACAATAGCAGCCACGGTGTGCGTGGGAATCGCGTGCCACTGCTCGCGCTCAAACAGCCAGGCCAACACCGTCAGGCAGATGCTGGTGATCACGCTCATCCAGAACGCCAGCGTGAGCGTGTGCGCGGGCATCTTGGTGCGGCGCAGCAGCTGCGTGCCCATGGCCCAAGCCGCTGCAGCACCCAAGGCCAGCAACACCCCCACAGGCCGCCCACCCAGGTTGGCCAGCTCGTGCCACAGCAAGAGCACCACACCACCCGCAGCGGCAGCCACCCCGAGCCAGGCGCGGCGCGGTAAGCGGTCGCTGAACAGGGCCGCGCCGTAGACCGCAGAGAAAATCGGCATGGTGTAACCCAAAATGGCCGAGCGCCCGCTGGACAGCGACTGCACCGCCACAATGATCAGGCTGTGCCAGAGCACCATGTTGAACAGGGCCAGCTTGAGCACCTCGGGCCAATGCGCGCGCGCAATGGCAAACGGCAACTTCTGGTGCCGCAGCACCAGCGCCAGCACCGGCACGCCCAGCCACAAACACCACATGCGAAACGTCAAGGGTGGAAAGCCAGTGACCCCAGCTTTCATGATCGGCCAGTTCACACCCCAGACCAGGGTGAGCAGGGCCAACAGCAGCCATTGACGCGATGAGAGTTTGTGCATGGGCGGCATCTTAGGGCAAGCGGGCTTAAAGCGCTGTGTCTTGAAAAAGTTATTTCAATGTAATAACATTGCTGGCATTGAACAGGAGCCATGCCATGCACGTCACCATTCGCCCATTTGGTAATTCCAGAGGGGTCATCATCCCTAAACCCTTGCTGGCCCAGGTGGGCCTGCAAGACGAAGCCGAAATTGAAGTGCGCGACGGCGCACTGGTGCTGCGCCCGCTGCAGGCGCCAGCCCGCCAAGGCTGGGCCCAAGCGGCGAAAGCCATTGCCGCTACCGGGCAAGATGCACAGGTGCTGGGCGATCACCCCCTGGCGGACGAGAGCGAGTGGCAATGGTGAAGCGCGGCGAAATCTGGCTCATCAACCTGGACCCCACCGTGGGCAGCGAGATTCGTAAGACGCGCCCATGCGTGGTGGTCTCGCCCGTGGAGATGAATGAACACCTGCGCACCGTCATCGTGGCGCCCATGACATCCCAAGGCTTTGAGGCGCCCTTTCGCCCGGCGCTGACGTTTCAGGGCACCAGCGGACGCATCTTGCTGGACCAGATCCGCACGGTGGACAAAGCCCGCTTGGTCAAGAAGCTGGGAACACTGACTGCGCAGACGCACCAGAAGGTGATGAATACGCTGCAGGAGGTGTTTGCCATTTGAGGCCAGCATGCGTCCCGGTCAGAGCGCATTTCCCAATCGACTAGACTCCCGTCTGTTCCGGGGTGTCACTTGCACTGGTTCCGGTCAGAGCGCATTTCCCAATCGACTAGACTCGAATCGCGTTAACCCTTTGTTCTGCAAAGAGTTTTTGTCTTTCGAGGCTTCTCAAAATCCGCGCCATCAGCCAAAAAGATCGAATTGATCGGGTGTTTTTTTCGGAGGCTGCGCCTTGCGCCCCTGAAAACTGATCACCCGCTCGTATTGCTTGTCGGTCAGTTGCATGATGTTGACCTGCCCACCGTTGGGTAATGCTGCCTCAACCCTTTGGCAATAGGTCTGCACCTGCGCCGCGCTGGTGCAAAAACGCATGTACACGCTCAGCTGACAGCGCAGAAAGCCCATGTCCAGCAGGCTGTGCCTGAACTGGTTGGCCGCCAGCCGCTCAGGGGCGGTGACCACAGGCAAATCAAACATCACCAGCATCCACATGATTCGGTAGCCACTGAGGGATGTTTTGACCCGGCGACTCATTCGTCATCAGGTTCTGTGTGGCGTTGGGGCACGCCGGGATGCGGCAGTTCCAGCTTGTCGCGTTCGCCCACCATGACCTGCGCCAGCGAGGTGGCCAGTTTTTGCACCGCCACCAGCACAGGGGTGGTGCCCGCATCCGCCTTCAAGTCCTGGTAGAGGCTTTGCACCAGTGCCCGCTTGGTGTCGGCGTTGACCACGCAGGGGCCTTGGCTTTGCAGTTGCCAGACGGTCCAGTCAATGACCGGGCGAAAGGGCTCCATCACATCGTCCACCAGGCGCATGGCGTTGTTGTCGTGGCTGTGGTGCAGGCCCAGGCTGGGGTGCAAACCTGCGGCCACGACCGCCCGCGCTGTGGCGGCTCGCAAGACGGTGTAGCCGTAGTTGAGCAGGGCGTTCACCCCGTCAGCCTGCTGGTCACGCCTGAACAGCGGCCCCATGAGCAGGCCCCAGTACTTGCGGGCGCCTTGGGCTTCGGCGTTTTCCGGGTCGCCGCTCTTGACCTGCCGGGCCAGCTGGCGCAGCGGCGCATCCGGGGCGCCGGTGGCGGCCAGCACGGCCGCCTGGTTGAGCAACTTGGCTTTGACGATGGCGGCCCACAGCCGTTTGCGGGTGGGCAGGCTGCAGGCAATTTGCGCTTCAATGCGGTGGGCCTGCTGGTGGTGGCCCTCTGCAGGCCAGAGCATGCCCACCACGTTGTGGTTGGCCGCGCACAACACCATGGGCACGCCGCGCTCGGCCAGCGCCACCAGCAGGTTGTTGGTGTAGCTCAGACCATGGGCATTGGCGATCAGGGCGCTCATGTCGTCCAGCGCCACACGCCCGACTTCTTGCCGGTCTTCACCGGTGCTGTGCACCAGCATGAAGCCCCGGTACATCGACAGGTGGCGCTTGTTGTTGGAGACTTCAACAATGCGGCCCAACATCTGGAAGATCTGTTAATTGGTTGGTAGATGCGCTTGCATGGGCAATGATTCAGTTGCGAAATCCAGGGTCGCGCAATTCGCCGATGGGGGAAATGCTGACGTGGCGGCCATTGGCTTTTTGGAGGGAACCAGCCATCTTTGACACGTAACCGAACGCATCGTTTTTGTCGCGATTACGAGCGTCCACGTTCGCTTCATTGTGTGGCGCCATGAACATTTGTCCATTGCCGCTGATGGTGGCAATTCTCCCCACCATGGACATGGTTTCCGTCAAGTTCAGTTTGACCATGTCATCAATCATCAACCGCATCACCAGCGGCTTGCCACTGCAACTGAGCGTGGGGTGACGCAGGCGTTTGACCCCACCCCGGCGCACCAGTTGGTAGGCCTCGAAGGTGGAGATGACCTCACCCTCCCATTTGCCTTTGTCGTTGCGGACGATTTCGATGCAGTAATTGCTGTCGCCCTTGTAGCCTTTGTAGGGGCGCGGCTGGCCATCGGGCAGCAGGCCGTGGCGCGCGCTGGCTTGGGCGTCGGCAAAGGGAATGACCTTGAGGGTGCTTTCTTCGCGCACACGCAGGCCATCGACCACCTTGCGCACCTGCACGCGGTCGTTGCCCAGCAGGCCGTAGGCGGTGTCGTTGTGCATGGCCCCCTCATGCCCGTGGTCGGGTTTGTGGCTGACCCAGATGTTGTGGATGGCCCGCTGCACATGCTCGCGGTAGCTGGCCCAGGGCAGTGGCATGGTGTCCACCAGTTTGTTCAGTTGCCGTTCGCGTGCGCTGGCACTGGCGCTGGCAAAGCGCTGCAGCATGCCTTGGTCGGTCACGGCGATCACGCAGGCGTCGACCGCGTGGTGGCGGTGGTCGTTGCGGTTTTTCTCGCCATCCAGACCCAGGATGGCGTTCAAGCCAAATTTGGCGCGCAGCATGGCCGTCATTTGCCCCGGAATGGCGCGAGTGTTTTGAGGGCAAATGAGGCTGAGGTATTCCTTGGCCACGCGGCTGAGGTGGCGTGTGTCGTTGAGGGCTCGGGCCAGAAAGCCTTTGTCTTCGCGCAACCATTGGGCATAGCCGTTTTCGCCAAAACGGTAACGCTTGTTTTTGGGCATCAGCTCGGCGCGGGCCAACATATCGGCGGTGCCCCAACCTTGGGCGGCAAAGTCGTCTTTAGCTTGCCAGGGCGTGCGGTTGCCTTTGATGCGGTTGGCTTGGCGCATGGCCACAGTCTTGTTGTTGAGGCTGTCGTCCAGCGTTTGTGAAAAAGGCAGGATGTGCTCGATTTCCACCTGGTCCGAGAACAGCATGTCCGCACTGATTTGCACACCGCTGTACGGGCAGCGGCGATCGGCGGCGTTTCCACTGAGTTCTTCCCACAGGATCATTTTGTGCAGGTCGGTGGTTCTGACCCGCTCCGGGCTGGTGTTCAACAGGCCCGCGATTTGCACGCGCATGCGCTCGTTGCGGCGCTGGTTGTCGGCCTGGCGTTTTTGGTCTTCCTTGCGCTGCTCCTGGCTTTGCTTGAGGTCACGGGCGACTTCGACAATGACTTCGCTGGGGTGACCATAGCGCTTGATGAGCGCATTGACCACGGTGCGGACCTGGTTGAGGCCAATGTGCACGGTGGGGTTGGCGATCTTGCCGTAGCGCTTTTCGGGCGGGTCTTCGGGCTTGCCACTGCCGAAGCTCACATGGCGCTGCAGGTACTCGCCGTAATAGGGCAGCTCGGGCAAGATTTCGCCGGTGGCGGCATGGCTGATGTGGCTGTGGTGGTCAAAGCCTGCGGCGATCACGGCTTTGTCGTAGGTGATGACCTCGGCCTGCAAAGCGGGAAGGATGCTGCCCAGCGCCTTGGCTGACAAACTACCGTAGCCCTCGGGCAAAGGGGCGTTGGCGATGCGCTCGGCGGTGATCTCGTCCACGCCTGTGTGCGCTTGCAGCCATTGAATCAACGTGGCTTCGTTTTCTTCGGTGAGCAGCTGCATGACGATGCGGTCTTGCTGCGCAGCGTCCATGCCGCCCCAAGCGACGCCAAAGTGCTCTTTCTTGCTCAAGGTAGTGCTGCTGGCGTTGCCTTTGAGTTCTGTGCGTTTGTCGTCTTCGAGGTTGAACTGGCCAGAAAAGCCCAGCAGTTTTTTGATCTGGGCAAAGGTGACTTTGGGCTTGGTTTCCAGCGCCTGCACGATCTGGTCGCGTTGGGCTGGGGTGAGTGGCGCTTCGCTCAAACCTTCGCCGATCAGGCGCAGGTGGTTGACCTCTTGGTAGATGCGAAAGCGCTGCTGGCTGGGCAGCGCCAGCGGTGCGCGCTCTTCTTCGGGCATGAGCGTGCAGCGGCCCGGCTTGACAGGGCGCAAGGGGCGCTGGTGCAACAAACAGTCTTTGAGTTCGGCGCGCGCGGTGTCGTGGAATTGCGCGGGGTTGAGTTCGGCCTGTTTGGCCCATAGGGCGTCGAACTCGGCCTCGATCATGGCGCGGTCAATATAGAGGTCGTAGCTCTTTTCGATTTTGGTTTTGCCATCGTCGCGGGTGATGCGGCGTTCGCGGTAACGCGCGCGAATCGGCTCGCCCTTGTGGTGGCGGGCATACAGCCACTCGCCCACGGTGCGGCAGCCCGTGGCCTGCATGGCTTCGCGCAATTGCCCAATGGCTTTCTTGAGCGCGCTGCTGTCGCTTTCCTTTTTGTCGGTTTTGCGGTTGCTCTTGAAGCCCCGGCGCTGGTTGATGTGGAACAAGGCGCGGGCAAACTCGGGCGGCGTCAGGGCGTGGTCTAAACCCTTAGCACGTAGCGCCAAAGGCTCCAACCGTTCCAAGGCTTTGCGGGCGGCTTCGTCTTGCGGGAAAAAACCGTGCGTCAAAAGCGTTTTCATCATGCGTGCTTTGCGCTTGAGCAATCGGTCGCGGCGGCGGCGCATGGCACGTTTTTCTCTTCGGCTTGCTGCCAGCGAGGTGCCCAGCTCTCCTTTCCTTGCAGGCTCTCGCCCATCGCTGAAGATGCGCACCCCAGCTTTGACCACCGCGCAAGGCTCGTTTGCGCTGCTCAATCTCAACATGGCCCAGCCCAAAGAGGTGGAACCCAAATCCAACGCTAAGCGATAGTGCATTTTGTCCATCTGTCACTCCCATATTTTGGTTTTTGGTTTGATTGCATTGTGCTATATTTGGTAAACATATTCGATTGGGAAATGCGCTCTGGACGCTAACAAGCAGAAAGATGCACCAAATGGAAAGGCCGCTACATGCGGCCTTTCGTCTTTTGGGGCCGGTTTACCCTAATCATTAAAATCCCCCCATGACCTTCCTAGACATGCTGCGCGCCGCCGAGCGCCAAAACGGTTCCATGCTGTGCGTGGGCCTGGACCCCGAGCCCGCCAAGTTCCCGGCTGGCATGAAGGGCGATGCCAACAAGATTTACGACTTTTGTGCCGCCATCGTCGATGCCACGGCCGATCTGGTCAGCAGTTTCAAGCCTCAGATCGCCTACTTTGCCGCGCACCGCGCCGAGGGGCAGCTGGAGCGTTTGATGGAACACATGCGCCGCGTGGCGCCGCAGGTGCCGATCATTCTGGATGCCAAGCGCGGCGACATTGGCTCCACCGCCGAGCAGTACGCCAAAGAGGCGTTTGACCGCTATGGGGCAGATGCCGTGACGCTCTCGCCCTTCATGGGCTGGGATTCGGTGGCGCCGTACCTCAAGTACGAGGGCAAGGGTGCTTTCTTGCTGTGCCGCACCTCCAACCCCGGTGGTGACGATTTGCAAAACCAGCGCCTGGCTTCGGTCGATGGTCAGCCGCGTGTGTACGAGCATGTGGCCGCGTTGGCGCAGGGCCCCTGGAACCTGAATGGCCAGCTGGGTCTGGTGGTGGGCGCGACGTACCCCAACGAGATCGAGCGTGTGCGTGAACTGGCACCCACGGTCCCTTTGCTGAGTCCCGGCGTGGGTGCGCAAGGCGGCGATGCCGTGGCCACGGTCAAGGCCGGCTGGCGCGAGGGCGCAAGCATCATCGTCAATTCTTCGCGTGCGGTGCTGTACGCCAGCAGCGGTGAAGATTTTGCGGCAGCTGCACGCAAGGTGGCGCAGCAAACCCGCGACACGCTGGAAGCGGCCAAGGCGGCCTGATCAGCGCGAGCGCTCCCATAGCGCCATGCCGCGCTGGGCCTTGCTGGTGTCGTTAGGCGTGAGGGCGATGGTTTCTGAAGCCGTTTGACGCAGCGCGGCGGCCAGTGTGCCGAGCGCCGCTTCTGGCCCGTCTAGCAACTCCAGTTCCACCTCCAGCAAAGCCTCGCTCAGCGGAGTGCCGGGGACGTGGATGCGGCCTTGGTCCAGCGCCACTTCAACGCGGGCACCATCGTGTTCAAGAACCCAGCGCTGGCGTTCGAAGTCGGTGGCAAACAGCGGCTGCAGGGCGGGGCGCAAAGCCATCAGGTCTGCGGCCAGCGTGGCATCGTCGACCAGCGCATCAAACTGCAAAGCGCCCGGCGTGGTTGGGCCTTCCCATTCCTGGCGGCGTGACAAACCGTTTTCGCTGTGGCCGGCGGTTTTGACGGTCAGCAGCCATTGCTCGCCTGCGAGTCGCTCACGCACAGCCATGCGCCGGGCTTGGAGGTCGAGCGCAGGCGTGTCGAAGTAGGTGTTGAACAGGTGCTGCGCATCTGAAGGTTGCTGCAGCATGGGGTGGCTCAGCAGGTGCGGCAAATTTGCCGCGTCCAGGCTGAGCTTGAGTTCGGTTTCCAAAACGATGGCGCGGCTTAGTGCTTGGGCAGCATGGACAGCAGCACACCGTCTTTGCGAACGAAGTGGTGCCAGATGGCTGCCACAGCGTGCAGGCCCGAGATCCACAAGATGGCGTCGCCCAGGAATTTGTGCACATCGCCCCAGTCGGCCATATTGGCCACCGCGGATTGGGCGTTGATGGGCAAGTCGGTGACACGAATGCCGCCCAGCAGCGTCAGGGGGTGGCCTTCGGTGCCCAAAGCAAACATGGCGCTCATGGGTGTGATGAACAGCAAGGCCCACAGCACCAGCTGTGTGAGTTTGGACAGGCCGTGCATCCAGCCGGGCATGTCAAATTGCGGGGCCTTGGGGCGCACGGCGGTCCACAGCAGGCGCAGCAAAGTCAGCAAGGCCACGGCAATGCCCAGGCTCTCGTGCCAAACGATGTCCCAGCGCGTGGCAGGTTCCAGGCCGTTGCGCATTTCGCGCCCGAAATGTTCGGGGCCAAGGAGGAAAGCCGCGATCACGGCCAGCGCCGTCAACCAGTGAAAGGCGCGGCTGAGGGGGTCATAGTGGGTGCGTGCGGTGCTCATGGGTCAAAACTCCCGTTGAAATGGTTATGGTTTTGATTGTGACGGCCCAGTATGAAGCTCAGATGAAGTTTTGCTGATGTGCAGCAAGCGCTTGAGGTAAAGCCCGGTATGGCTGTCCGGCTGCGCCGCCACGTGTTCGGGCGTACCCTCGGCCACCACGGTGCCGCCGCCCGCACCGCCTTCGGGGCCCATGTCGATCAGCCAGTCGGCGGTTTTGATGACGTCGAGGTTGTGTTCGATGACGACGATGGTGTTGCCCGCGTCGCGCAGCTGGTGCAGCACTTTCAGCAGCAGGTCGATGTCGGCGAAGTGCAGGCCGGTGGTGGGTTCGTCCAGGATGTAGAGCGTGCGGCCGGTGTCGCGCTTGGAGAGTTCCTGCGCGAGCTTGACGCGCTGCGCCTCGCCGCCCGAGAGGGTGGTGGCGCTCTGGCCCAGGCGGATGTAGCTCAAGCCCACGTCCAGCAGGGTCTGCAGCTTGCGGGCAATGCTGGGCACGGCGCTGAAGAAGGCGTAGGCCGCCTCCACCGTCATGTCCAGGATCTGCGCGATGTTCTGGCCCTTGTACTGGATCTCCAGCGTCTCGCGGTTGTAGCGCATGCCATGGCACACGTCGCAGGGCACGTAGACATCGGGCAAAAAGTGCATCTCGACCTTGACCATGCCGTCGCCCTGGCAGGCTTCGCAGCGGCCTCCGCCTGAAGACGCGCTCACGTTGAAGCTGAAACGACCCGGGCCGTAGCCGCGCTCGCGCGCCGCGGGCACTTCGGCCATGAGTTCGCGGATGTGGGTGAACAGCCCGGTGTAGGTGGCCGGGTTGCTGCGCGGGGTGCGGCCAATCGGGGACTGGTCGACGTTGATGACCTTGTCAAAGTGCTGCAGGCCTTTGATTTCTTCGTGCGGCGCGGGTTCGTCGTGCGCGCGGTGGATCTGCTGAGCAGCAGCGGTGTATAGCGTGTCGTTGACCAGCGTGGATTTGCCCGAACCGGACACGCCGGTCACGCAGGTCAGCAGGCCGACCGGGAATTTTGCATTCACGTTTTTCAGGCTGTGCCCGCGGGCGCCCACCACTTCCAGCCAGTCTTTGCCGGGCTTGTGACGCTTGGGAATAGCGATTTGTTTGCGGCCCGACATGTACTGGCCGGTGATGGACTCAGGCGCGGCCAGGATGTCGGCGCAGGTGCCTTGCGCCATCACGCGCCCACCGTGCACGCCCGCACCCGGCCCCATGTCGATGACATGGTCGGCGGTGCGGATCATGTCTTCGTCGTGCTCAACCACCAGCACGCTGTTGCCAATGTCACGCAGGTGGTTAAGTGTGCCGATCAGGCGGTCGTTATCGCGCTGGTGCAGGCCGATGCGGGGCTCGTCGAGCACGTACATCACGCCTGTCAGGCCCGAACCGATCTGGCTGGCCAGGCGGATGCGCTGGGCCTCGCCGCCAGATAGGGTGTCGGCGCTGCGGTCCAGGCTCAGGTAGTTCAGGCCCACGTCGTTGAGGAACTTCAGGCGCGAAGCGATCTCGCGCACCACCTTGTCTGCGATGTCGGCCTTGGCGCCCGAGAGTTTCAGACTCTGGAAATAACTCTGTGCCTCGCCCAGGGTGACGTGGCTGATTTCGAAAATCGCGCGTGCCTGTGCGCCTTCACCGATGCGCACATGGCGGGCGTCGCGCTTGAGGCGGGTGCCGTGGCAGTCGGTGCAGGGCTGGGTGCTGCGGTAACGCGAGAGGTCTTCGCGCACCAGTTGCGAATCGGTCTCGCGGTAGCGCCGCGTCATGTTGGGGATGATCCCTTCAAACGGGTGCTTCTTGCTGACTTTTTTGCCCTGCGAAGCCCCCGACTCCATGATGTAGCTGAACTTGATGTCCTCTTCGCCGGAGCCGTGCAGGATGACCTGCTGTACCTCGGGCGCGAGGTTTTCAAACGGGGCTTCGACATCGAACTTGTAGTGCTTGGCCAGGCTCTCGAGCATGCTGAAGTAAAACCCGTTGCGCCGGTCCCAGCCCTTGATCGCGCCGCTGGCCAGACTCAGACTCGGAAAGGCCACCACCCGTTCTGGGTCGAAGAATTCCATGGTGCCGATGCCGTCGCAGCTGGGGCAGGCGCCCTGTGGCGAGTTGAACGAGAACACGCGAGGCTCCAGCTCGGCGATCGAGTGGTTGCACACCGGGCAGGCAAAGCGGGCGTTGAACAGGTGCTCGGTGCCGCTGTCCATTTCGACGGCCAAAGCCCGCTGGTCGGCCAGGTTCAGAGCGGCCTCAAAGCTTTCGGCCAGCCGCTGGCGCAGGGCGTCGCGCGCCTTGGCATCGTCTTCGGAGCGGACTTTGAGCCGGTCGATCACCACGTCGATGTCGTGCTTCTCGTTCTTTTTGAGTTCAGGCAGGTCGTCGGCCTCGAACACCTGGCCCCCAATGCGAAAGCGCACATAGCCCAGGGCCTGCATCTGCTCGAACACCTTTTCGAACTCACCTTTTTTCTCGCGGGCGATCGGGGCCAGAACCATGAGTTTGGTGTCCTGGGGCAGCGCCAGCACTGCGTCCACCATCTGGCTCACGGTCTGCGCCTGCAGGGGAAGGTTGTGGTCGGGGCAATGCGGCGTGCCGGCGCGGGCGAACAGCAGGCGCAGGTAGTCGTGGATCTCGGTCACGGTGCCCACGGTGGAGCGCGGGTTGTGGCTGGTGGCCTTTTGTTCGATGGAAATCGCGGGCGACAGGCCCTCGATCAGGTCCACATCGGGCTTGTCCATCAGCTGCAAAAACTGCCGGGCATAGGTCGACAGGCTTTCCACATAGCGGCGTTGCCCCTCGGCGTAAAGCGTGTCAAAAGCCAAGCTGGACTTGCCCGAGCCCGACAGGCCGGTGATCACCACCAGCTGGTTACGCGGGATGTCGAGGTCGATGTTCTTGAGGTTATGGGTGCGGGCGCCTCGCACACAGATGTGGGTCTGCCGGACTGCCACAGGCAGGTAGCGTCCCTCGTCGGGGGTGTCGAGCAGTGCGGGATCGGGAAGAGGCGTGTTCAATGTGGAGGCCGGCTGACAAAACCCTTCATTATCAGGGGTGGGGGCGCTTTTGGACAGCCAGGTCACGGATCGGGGACAATCGACCACTTGAGTTTTTGACGAGCTGTCACAGGGGAAACCGTTGGCCCGATCTGCTTCAACTGCCATGACCTCCACCGAGCGTCGCGCCAGCGCATCGCTGGCCTCGATTTTTGCCTTGCGCATGCTGGGCTTGTTTCTGGTGCTGCCCGTGTTCGCGCTGGAGGCGCGCAAGTATCCCGGCGGGGACGATCCAGCTTTGCTGGGTCTGGCCATGGGTATTTACGGCCTGACCCAGGCGCTGTTGCAGCTGCCTTTGGGCATGGCTTCGGACCGCTTCGGTCGCAAGCGCATCATTGTGCTGGGCTTGCTGGTGTTTGCAGCAGGCAGTTTTCTGGCGGCCTCGGCCACAACGCTGCATGCACTGGTGTGGGGCCGTAGCCTGCAGGGGGCCGGCGCGATTTCTGCCGCGGTCAGCGCCCTGCTGGCCGACCTGACCCGTGACGAAGTGCGTACCAAAGCCATGGCGTTGGTTGGAGCCAGCATTGGCTTGATGTTTGCGGTCTCCCTGGTGGCTGCGCCTGCCCTCAATGCCTGGATCGGCCTGCATGGCTTGTTTGCCTTGACGGGCGCCTTGGCCCTGGTGGGTGTGCTGGTGGTCTGGCGTGCGGTGCCTGCAGAGCCCGTTAAACAGGTGCATCAGGAGCGTTTGGGTCTGCGCGAAGTGTTCAAACACCCTGGCTTGCGCCGTCTGAACTTTGGCGTGTTTGTGCTGCACGCGGTGCAGCTGTCCATGTGGATGGCGGTGCCGGCCTTGCTGGTGCAGGCCGGCTTGCCCAAGGAAGTGCACTGGAAGGTGTACCTGCCCGCAGTGGGCCTTTCGTTCATCTTGATGGGTGGCCTGTTTGCCCTGGAGCGCCGTGGCCATATGAAACCTGTGTTGCGCGCAGCTATTGCCCTGATGGCCATCGTGCAGCTGGGCCTGGCCATGCAGACCCAAGCGGCGCCTTCGTTGTGGTCCATGGGCGCGCTGCTGTTTGTGTTTTTTGTGGGATTCAACATCATGGAAGCCACCCAGCCCAGCCTGGTGACCCGCCTGGCGGCCAGCCAGGTGCGGGGGGCCGCCATGGGGGTTTACAACACGTTGCAATCCCTGGGATTTTTTGTCGGCGGCGGTCTGGGAGGCTTGCTCGTCAAATCGGGGGGGCCTCAGGTGCTGTTTTTGAGCACTGCGGTGGTCTTGGCGGTCTGGCTGGCCGTCGTCTGGGGTCTGGAGTTGCCGCAGCAGCCGCAAAGCCTCGCAAAACCCGCATAATTGGGGGCTTCATCGAGGAGTTTTCATGGCATCGGTCAACAAAGTCATCATCGTCGGTAACCTGGGGCGCGACCCCGAAACCCGTTATATGCCTTCGGGCGATGCCGTCACCAACATCAATGTGGCCACCACGGACCGCTATAAAGACAAGCAAAGCGGCGAAATGCGCGAAGCCACCGAGTGGCACCGCATCAGCTTTTTCGGCAAATTGGCCGAAATTGCCGGCCAATACCTGAAAAAGGGCAGCCAGGTCTATGTCGAAGGCAGCTTGCGCACACGCAAGTACACCGACAAGGACGGCATCGAAAAATACGCTACCGAAATCCGCGCCGAGACCATGCAAATGCTGGGTGGTCGCCAGGGCATGGGTGGACCGTCTGACGGCGGCGATGGCTACGAGGCCCCGCGCAGCGCCCCCGCTGCCCGCCCGGCTGCACCGGCAGCTCGTCCAGCGCCCACTGCTGCAGTGCGTCCAGCGGCTGGCGGCTTTGACGACATGGATGACGACATTCCCTTCTGACGCCTTCAGGATGGCACACCCGCCCGTCTCAGTGGCTGCTGGACGGGTTTTTTTATATGGATTTGCATACCCTAGGGGGTATAAGATAGAATTCCGCCCAAGGAGAAATTCCATGCGTGCAATGAAAATGAAATCCCTGTACCTGTCTGCCGTGTTGGCCATGTCTGCATTGAGCGCGTTGCCTGTGTGGGCGGGCCCGCAGGTGCCGGTCAAGGTCATGGCTGCGCAGGCGGTCAACGCCGGTTACGAGATCGAAGGTGTGGTCGAGCCGGTCAAGCACAGCACGGTGTCGGCGCAGGCCAGCGGGCGCGTGCTGCAATTGCTGGTGAAGGTCGGCGAGCGTGTGCGCGCCGGTCAGGTGCTGGCCACCATTGATGACCGAGATACGCAAACCTTGGTGCAGCGTTCTGGCGCACAACTGGCACAGGCTGATGCCGAGCTGGCCAATGCGCAGGCCAACTTCAAGCGCACACAGGAGCTGCAGGCCAAGGGTTTTGTGAGCCAGGCAGCGTTGGAAATGGCACAGACCCAATTCAAAGCGGCACAAGCCGGTCGCGCCGGCGCTGGCGCAGGGGCACAGCAGGCGCAATTGGCACAGTCGTATACCAAGGTCACCGCACCCTTTGAGGGCTATGTGTTCGAAACACATGCCCAGGCGGGCGACCTGGCTGTGCCGGGCGCACCCATGGTGACGGTGTATGCGCCGCAACCGCTGCGTGTGGTGGTGCAAGTGCCCGCTTCCCAAGCCCAAGGCGCAACGTCTGCACAGCAAGTACTGCTGCGGGTCCCGGATGGCCAGTCTGGCCAATGGGTCAAGCCTGCTGTGCATCACGCCGTGGGTGCTGCTGACCCTGTCAGTCAGACCATGACCTGGAAGCTGGATGTGCCTGCCGACGCTGCAGCACACATGATCCCGGGGCAGTCCTTGCGTGTGCGCTTTGTGTCGGGTGCTACCCAGCGCATGGTGGTGCCCGCAGCCGCCGTACTCAGGCGCGGAGAAGTGACCGGTGTCTACGTTGCGACCGCTGACGGCTTTGCGCTCAAGGCCGTGCGCCTGGGCGCTGACCACGGCAAGGACGGTGTGGAAGTGCTGGCCGGGCTGAAACCAGGAGACGCCGTGGCTGTAGATGCGGTCAAGGCCGGCCTGGCTGGTGCGCAAGCGACCAAAAACTGAGGTCTGCCATGCAACAGGAACACGACAACAAATTGGGCGTCTCCGGACGCCTGGCTGCAGCCTTCCAATCCAACGCGATCACGCCTTTGCTGGCGCTGGTGGCCTTGCTGCTGGGTTTGTTCGCCGTCTTGGTGACGCCGCGAGAAGAGGAGCCGCAGATCAACGTGACCATGGCCAATGTGCTGATTCCCTTTCCTGGAGCCAGCAGCGAAAGCGTTCAACGCATGGTGGCTCGCCCGGCCGAGCAGGTGCTCAGCCAGATCCAGGGCATCGAGCACACCTATTCGGTAGCTCGCCCCGGCGTGGCTGTGCTGACGGTGCAGTTCAAGGTGGGCGTCCCTCGCACCGAGGCGCTGGTGCGTTTGTACGATGTGCTCAACGCCAATCAGGACTGGTTGCCGCGTGATCTGGGTACCCTGACACCCATCGTCAAACCCAAAGGCATTGACGATGTGCCCGTATTGGCAGTGACGTTGTGGAACGAAAACGAAGCGTCTGCCAGCGATCTGGAGCGTGTGGCGCGCACGCTGGAAATGGAGCTCAAACACGTCAAGGGCGCACGCGAGGTGCAGACCATTGGCGGCCCAGGCCGTGCGGTGCAGGTGTGGATCGACCCCACGCGTTTGCGCGAGCGCGGTGTGGATTTGCTCAGTTTGAAAAACACGATCGCCGCGGCCAACTTTGGCATGCCCTCGGGCTCGGTCATTCAACCGGACAACGGACAGATGCTGACCGTGGAGGCGGGTGAGTTCTTGAAGTCGGCTGAAGATGTGGGCGACCTCGTGGTGGGTGTGAGCAACGGTCGACCGGTGTTCCTGCGTGAAGTGGCGCGCATAGAAGCCGGTCCCCAGCTGCCCCAGCGTTACGTCTGGTTCACGCCTGGTGCGGCTTCGCAGCTGCACCCAGACGCTCAACCCTACTCGATCAACCAAGCGGTGAACAACACGGGCAAGGTGTACCCGGCGGTGACCCTGACCGTGACCAAAAAGCCCGGTGAAAACGCCGTGGATGTGGCCGCTGCGGCACGCGCCAAGCTGGAGGTGTTGCACAACACCGTCATCCCCTCGGGCGTGAATGTGACCGTGACCCGAGACTATGGGCAGACGGCAGCCGAAAAAGCCAACAAGTTGATCCAGAAACTGGCTTTTGCCACCAGCTCGGTGATTTTGTTGGTGGGGCTGGCGCTGGGCCGGCGCGAAGCGGTGATCGTGGGTGGAGCGGTGATTCTGACCCTCACGGCCACGCTCTTTGCCAGCTGGGCCTGGGGCTTCACGCTCAACCGGGTGAGTCTGTTTGCGCTGATTTTTTCGATCGGCATTTTGGTCGACGATGCA
>JALRIL010000050.1 GCA_023255445.1 Limnohabitans sp.
GCTATTGCGGCAGCCCGAGGCGGGCTGCTGGGCGGCGTAGCCGCTTGGACTGTGTTTCAGAAAATGGTGGCAGGGGAGGAAGGACTCGAACCCTCGCATGCCGGAATCAAAATCCGGTGCCTTAACCAACTTGGCGACTCCCCTACACAGGTTGACAGCACAAGGCTGCCCACCGATCAACTGTCGCTGGCTGCCCACCCAAAAAGAGGATGAACATCCAAATTGCTGCATAACCGTGAAACCCAGTGTTCAGGCACAAGGCCGGGCTTCACCGAGACGGGGCAATGCGCAAAAACCGCACTGCCAGAGCCTGTCATTTTGCCGTTCAAGCCGGCTTTAGCGAGCCATTCAAGCGCCAAGTGAACCTCGGGGCACAAACGCTCTGCGACAGGTTGCAAATCGTTATGACCGAAGCCATAAGGGTCTGCAGCAAAGACAGAAATTGTAGCATGGTTTGTGTCGCGCTTCAATTGCGGATCTGCAAAAATTTTTGCGGTTTCGAGTCCGGCAGGTGGCTTGATGACCCAAAACCGCCCCGGGGGCAGGTCAACAGGGGTGATGCTTTCGCCAATGCCCTCAACCCAGGCGTTGCGACCATTCAAGAAAAACGGAACATCCGCGCCAAGCTGCAGGCCCAGTTTGGCCAACTGCTGGACGCTGAGCTTGAGGTTCCACAAACGGTTGAGTGCCAGCAGGCAGCTGGCTGCATCGGATGAGCCGCCACCCATGCCGGCTTGGGCTGGAATACGCTTGTGCACCGCGATGTGTGCGCCAGAAGTACAACCGGTGCTGGACTGCAGCAATCGGGCGGCGCGTGTGATGAGGTCGTCGTCCGGCAAAGGCACATTAAGATCTTCTCGCGAGATTTGGCCGTCGCCCCGAACCTCGAAACTCAGCGTGTCCTGCCAGTCAATCAGCATGAAGACTGACTGCAGCAGGTGGTATCCGTCCGGACGACGGCCGGTGATGTGCAAAAACAGATTCAATTTGGCCGGTGCGGGCACATCGACAAGGGATTTCATGCGGGGATTATCGCCAGCGCTTCAGCGATCAAGTTGTAACTTCAGCCGTGCCTGAGGTTCAGGCTGCTGTCGTTCGGCAGTCAGGCGACCCAGACTTTGCAACTGCTCCAGGTTCACTTGCCAGCCGGCTTCGCTACGGGCTCTGCCGTCAAGCCACTCGAACAACGCGCCCAAGGGCATGGCAGTGCCGGTGAGCTGCTCGGTCAATTCTTGTACAGATTCGCCTTGCCAATGCTGATCGCCCCGGTCAAGCTGGGCCAGGCCTGGTTGCCATCGCAGGCGGCCCAATGAGGTGCCCAAAGGCGATAACAAGAGCAATTCGCCCTGTTGTTCGGAGCCCAGCAACTCAAACTGGGCGCTGAGGTTTTGTGGTGGCGAGTGATCAATCTCGAGTACCAACCTGCCAGACCAGAACGTGGCCGCAGCTGAAGTACTGGCTGTAGGCCGCAGAGAGGGGGTGCTGCAGCCAGCCAGCCACACCGCACTGATCACCAGGCACCAGCGCCACAGCCCTGGGGTCATGGTGTGTAACCCAGACGTGAAAGGGTTTGGCGCAGGGTGGCGTTTTCAGGGTTGAGCAGCAGACCTTCGCGCCATACACGTGCTGCGCGGTCTTTTTCGCCCAGAACCCAAAGCACTTCACCCAAGTGAGCTGCAATTTCGGCATCGGGCCGTTGGGTGTAGGCCGCCTGCAGGATGAGCAGGGCTTGCTGCAAGCGACCCAAGCGAAACTGGACCCAGCCCAGGCTGTCCTGGATGAAGGGGTCCTTGGGTGCCAGCTGGACGGCTTTTTCAATGAGCTGCAGTGCTTCGGGCAAGCGCATATTGCGATCGGCCAGTGAATAGCCCAGCATGTTGTAGGCTTGGGGATCCTGTGGCTGCAAGGCGATGAGCTGACGCAAAAGGTGCTCCATTTCATCGTGGCGTTGCAGCGCGTCAAGCACGATCGTCATCTCTGACATAAGCTCGGGCTGACCCGGCAAGTCCTGCATGGCGGTCTGCATCACGTTGTAGGCTTGTTGTGGGCGTTGGCGTTCGCGCCACCAGCGTGAGAGTGTCAAGGCTTTGTCGATGCTTTGCTGCTCGGTTTGGGGCATGACCTGTTCAAGCAGTTGCTGTGCCTCAACCACGCGCTCTTGCTTCATGAGCAAGGCGGCACGTTGACTGGCGACTTTGATCGGGTCTGCAACTGGCGAAATTTGTTGCAGCCACGCATCGGCTTGCACCAGGTTTCCTGCTTGCTGGGCCAACTGGGCCAAAGCCATCAAGGCTTCGCTACGACCGGCCAGAGCGCCTTGCGAAACATCAGCCTCGGTCAACGTGAGGTAGTGCTTCAGTTCTGTTTGGGCCAGATCGCTTTGGCGGTTGTCCATGTGCAGCAGCCCGCTGACCAGCCAGGCCGGAGCGAAAGCGGGAAATTTTTCCAGACTGAGCTTGAGTTGGCGCAGAGCCTCTTGCGGTGCGCCCTGGCTGATCAGCATGCGAGCGTAGCTCATGCGCAACTCCACCGAGGGCGCATCACCTTGCATCGCTGCATCCAGCAACGGTTTGAGCTCCTCGCGTGCATATTGAACAAGGCTCATGGCCAGGATCAGCGGGCCCTGTGCCTTCGGATCATGCTGGTGCGCCTGTATAGCGGTTTCAACGGCTTGAGTGGTTTGGCCGCTGTCACGTTGCATGCGCCCCAGTGTGGTCAGGGCTGCGGCACGTGTTTGCGGCTGTTGCAAGGCGGGTTCAAGAGCGGCACGTACGGTGCTGAGCGCCAGTGGCTTGTCACTCACACGCTCGAACAGTCGCGGGATCGATGCAATGGCCGGCGATTGTTCGGCCAAGGGCAGTCGCTGCAGCCAGCTTTTCAGGCTTGTGCCGGCCTCTTCAATGCGGTTGAGAGCCACCAGGATTTGAAGCAAATAACGCTCGGGCTCCTGGGCTTGGGGCTGTTCACGTTTCCAGGTCCTTGCGGCTTGGAGCGCGGCTTCGCCGGATCGCGAGGCCAACGCCAACCCGACGGCGCGCTCGAATAAACCTGCATCGCCAGAGCGTCTGGCAGCATCGAGCATGATGGCGTAGCCGGTACCGTTTTCGCCGCCTCGGACATAGAGTTCCGAGAGCACGATTTCATAGAAAAGTTGCCCGTCGAGCGCCGAGTTGGCAATGGTAGGCGCGGACACGGGTACGCCGCTGGGTTGTACCCCCGGCGCCTGCGCCCAAGCCCCTGCATGCAGACAGGAGAACGCGACAACTTTGTGCCAAAACTTCATATCGGCCATCATAATCCAGCGCTCATGGGCTCTGGATTTCAGTGCCTTTGTTCACTGTGTTGTGGTGTCCTTACATGCCTGAATTGCCCGAAGTCGAAGTCACGCGCCAAAGCTTTGCCCATCGCATCGCTGGAGCTCGCGTGCTGGACATGCGCCTGGGCAAGCCCCTGCGTTGGCCTTTGGGCGTAGAGACGCCAAGCCTTGTGGGTCAGCAGGTGCAGCATGTGGGGCGACGCGGCAAGTATTTGTTGCTGCACTTGAGCGATGGCGTTTTGCTCTTGCATCTGGGCATGTCAGGCAGCCTGCAGTTTGCGACAGTACTCGATGCGGCGGGCGTGCACGATCACATGGATCTTGTGACCAGCCAGGGTACCTTGCGACTGCATGACCCACGCCGCTTTGGTGCGGTGGTGTGGGCCCCCGATTTGCAGGCCCCTGTGGCCCGCAAGCTACTCGGTCGCCTGGGTGTTGAACCTTTGGACGATGGTTTTGTGGCTGAACATTTTCACAAGGCCTTGCGTCTACGACGCAGCCCCATCAAACAGGTATTGCTGGCGGGTGAGGTGGTAGTTGGCGTGGGCAATATTTACGCCAGCGAGGCTTTGTTTGAGGCTGGTATTCGTCCGACGGTGCGTGCAGACCGTTTGAGTCTGACTCGTGCCAGACGCCTGCATGCCGCCATTCGTGACGTTCTGTCGCGGGCCGTGGCGGCGGGGGGCAGCAGCATGCGCGATTTTGTCAATGCCCATGGCCAGGCCGGACACTTTCAGCAAACCTGGGCGGTTTATGGTCGCGCTGGAGCGTCCTGTCGGGTGTGTGGCACACCCGTGCGTACTTTGGTGCAAGGTCAGCGCAGCACTTTTTTTTGCCCGCAATGCCAAAAACCATGAGCCCATCCACAACATTTGCCACGCGCATGGTTCGCTGGCAGCGCAGCCATGGCCGGCACGACCTGCCTTGGCAAAACACGCAAGACCCATACAAGGTCTGGCTGTCTGAAATCATGTTGCAGCAGACACAGGTCAGCACGGTGCTGGATTACTACGCGCGATTTCTGAACCGTTTCCCGGATGTGCATGCCTTGGCTGCGGCCCATCAGGATGAGGTGTTGGCGCTGTGGAGCGGCCTGGGGTATTACAGCCGGGCGCGCAATCTGCACAAGTGCGCCCAGCAGGTGGTGTCGCAGTGGGCCGGCGTGTTTCCATCCACGGCTGCGCAGCTACAAACTTTACCGGGTATTGGGCCGTCCACGGCGGCGGCGGTGGCAGCTTTTTGCTTTCAGGAGCGGGTGGCGATTCTGGACGGCAATGTCAAACGTGTGCTCAGTCGTGTGCTGGGCTTTGGTCAGGACCTGGCCTCATCTGCCAATGAAAAACAGCTTTGGGCGTATGCACAGGAACTCTTGCCCAGACAGGCCCCGGACATGCCTGCGTACACCCAGGCTTTGATGGACCTGGGGGCCACACTCTGTTTGCCGCGACGTGCCGCGTGTGAGCAGTGCCCGGTGGCGCAGCAATGTGAGGCCCGTGCCCAGGCGCAACCCTTGGCCTATCCAGTCAAAACAAGACGTCTAGTGAGGCGCAGCGAAAGTTGGTGGTTGTTGTGGGCGCAGGATGCTCAAGGGCGTATCTGGCTGGAACAACGACCTCAGCGCGGCGTGTGGGCAGGTTTGTTCAGTTTGCCCGTGTTTGCTGATCAAGACACCCTGTTGGCAAGCTGCCCGCAGGCGCAATCGGGTCAACACCTGTCAGCATGGGTGCATGTGCTCACGCACAAAGACCTGCACCTGCACCCCGTGCGTGTGAACTTGGGGTCAGGACAGCCACCTGCTGGTGCACAAGGGCAATGGTTCACGCGGGAGGAAGCCTTGGCCTTGGGCTTGCCGGCGCCGGTGCGAAAGCTGTTCCAAGGCGCCTGAAGGTTTGCATCAACCTGCGTCGAGTTCGCGGTGGCGTTTGAGGGTGGGGTAGCGATTTTGAAACGTCTGTACCAGTTGCTCTACCAGATAGACGGAACGATGCTGGCCACCGGTGCAGCCAATGGCAACCGTGACGTAGCTGCGATGATCGCGCTCGATGTGCGGGATCCACTGGTTCAAAAAATCCGTGATCTGCTGCTGCATAAGCTGCACGTCGGTAAACGGTTGCAGGTAGTGCTTGATGGCTTCATCTCGTCCGGTCAAGGGCCGCAAGTGAGCCTCGTAGTGCGGGTTGGGCAACATGCGCACATCAAACACATAGTCGGCATCTATGGGCACACCGCGCTTGAAAGCGAACGACTCGAACACCAGTGTCATTTGCTGGGTGCGGTTGACGATCAAGGTTTTGACGTAGGACTGCAATTGCGCCGCACGCAGCAAGCCGGTATCGATGACGTGAGCGTGTTCGCGGATGCCAGTGAGCATTTCGCGTTCAAGCTCGATGGTGTCTGCCAGACCCACATCGCTGGGCAGGTAATCGCGGCCTGACAAGGGGTGCTTGCGGCGTGTTTCGGAAAAGCGGCGAAGCAGCACATCGGAAGCCGCGTCCAGAAAGAGTGTCTTGACCGAGAGCCCCATCTCGCGCAACAGAGCCAGCTGCTCGGGCAACATGTCCAGCGAATCGGCGCTTCGCATGTCAATGGCAATGCCCAGCTGGCGCACCTTGTCTTGTTCGAGTTCGAGCTTGACCAGGGGAATCAGCAATTCGGGGGGCAGGTTATCGATGCAAAAGTAGCCCGAGTCTTCCAAAGCGTGCAAGGCCACGGATTTGCCCGAGCCGGACATCCCGGTGATCAACAACACATCCATGGGCATCATGCGGGGGCTCCTTGCGCGTGGGCAAGCATTTCGCGGGCATGGGCCAGCGAGGTGTCTGAAGATTTGGCGCCGCCGAGCATGCGTGCAATTTCCTGAACACGCTCTTCCTGGGTAAGGGGAGTGACCGTGCTTTGCGTGCCTTGGGCGTTACTGTGTTTGCTCACGCGCAAATGATGATTGGCGCACGCAGCCACCTGCGGCAGGTGCGTGACTGCGAGCACCTGGCGGTGGCGACCGAGTTGCTGCATCAGCTGGCCAACGGTTTGCGCGACGGCACCGCCCACGCCTGAATCGACTTCGTCAAAAATCAGGGTGCCTGCGCTGCCCAGCTCGCTGGTGGTGACTGCAATGGCCAAGGCAATGCGCGAAAGCTCGCCGCCTGAAGCCACTTTGCCCACCGGTTTGGGCGTGCTGCCGGCGTGACCAGCCACCAGAAACACCACGTCTTCCATACCATGGCTGGCAGGGGTGTCCAGTTTGGGCAGTTCAATGTCGAAACGCCCGCCTTGCATGCCAAGCTGTTGCATGGCTGCGGTCACTTTGCCAGCCAATTCGGGCGCTGCTTTCTGACGCTGTTTGCTGATGCGCTTGGCCAATTCCAGCAGATGTGCGTGGGCTTGCTGTGCAGCTTGCGCCAGTGCCTCCAGATCGGCGGCAGCCTCCAGCTGACCCAACTCGCGCTGCCAGCCTTGGAGGGTTTGCGCAAGCTCTTCGGGTGGGCGTTTGAAACGGCGCGCTAAAGACATCCACAGGCCCATGCGCTCATCGAGTTGGGCGAGTTGGGCAGGGTCCAGATCGGTTTTACGCACATACGTGTGCAAGCTGTGGGCCACATCGGCCACCTGGGCATAAGCGGACTCCAGGGTTTGCGCCCACTGGGCAAATTCGGGTTCGATGTGCGCCATGTCCAGCAGCTGTCCAGTGGCGCGTTGCAACTGGCTGCTGGCGCTGTTCTCGTCGTCGTCCAATTGCTGGGCTGCTTGTTGCGCGGCGTCCAGCAAAGCCTGGGCGTGGGACAAGCGACTGTGCTGTCCATTGAGCTCTGCCCATTCGTCGGTGCCGGGAGCAAGTTTCTGGACTTCAGCAATTTGCCAGTTCAGGCGTTCTTGTTCGCTTTGCAGCTTGTCTTGCGCGCTCTTGGCTTGATCCAGTGCTTGCTGCGCCTGTCGCCACTGTTGCCAGGCCGATTGCAAAGGAGCGGTGTCAATGCGGCCATAGGCGTCCAGCAACTCGCGCACTTGTTGTGCGCGGGTCAGACTTTGCCAAGCGTGCTGTCCGTGGATATCCAGCAGGAATTCGCCGAGCTCGCGCAATTGGGTGGCGGTAGCGGCGCTGCCGTTGATCCATGCACGGCTTTTGCCTTGCGTATCCAGTGTCCGGCGCAGCAACAGGGGGCCATCGGTGTCGAGGCCTGCATCCTGGAGCCAAGCATGGGCGGTTTCTGGGCAGTCAAACTCGGCGGCCACTTCGCAGCGGCTGGCGCCCTCACGAAGGGTGTCCGTATCGGCGCGTGCGCCCAGCACGAACTGCACCGCGTCAATCAGGATGGATTTGCCTGCACCGGTCTCGCCCGTGAGGGCTGAAAAGCCGGTGTTCAGGTCCAGTTCGAGCGCTTGCACGATCACAAAGTCGCGCAGCGCCATGCGCAGCAGCGCCATGGCTCAATAGCCTCCCTCATTCCAATGCATTTTTTTGCGCAGCGTGTCAAAGTAGTTCCAGCCCTCGGGGTGCAGAAAACGCACCGTGTGTTGCGAGCGTTTGACATTGATGCGGTCACCAATCATCAAGGATGCCAGCGACTGCATGTCAAAGTTGGCGCTGGCGTAGCGCCCCGAGACCACCTCCATGCTGATGGCGCAGGAGTCTGGCAACACGATGGGTCGATTCGACAAGGTGTGGGGTGCAATGGGTGCCATCACCCAGCCACCCAACACCGGGTGCATCAAGGGGCCACCCGCTGACAGGCTGTAGGCCGTGGAGCCGGTGGGCGTGGCAATGATCAAACCATCGGCGCGTTGATTGGCCAGAAAGTGGCCGTCTACCTCGACGCGCAACTCCAGCATGCCCGAGGTGCCGCCTCGGTTGACCACCACATCGTTCATGGCTAAAGCGTCAAAAACGCTGTGCCCATCGCGCACCACTTGCGCTTGCAAAATGCGACGGTCTTCGGTCTGGTAGTGGCCTTGCAGCATGGGCTGCAGAACCTCGTGGTAATTCTGGATGGGAATGTCGGTGATGAAGCCCAGGCGGCCTTGGTTGATGCCGATCAGCGGCAAACCGTATTGCGCCATTTGGCGGCCCACACCCAGCATGGTGCCATCACCACCGATGACCAGACCCAGATCGCATTCCTTGCCAATGCGCTCGCGCGGCAGGGTAGGCAGGTGTGTCAGGCCGGTGTGGGTAGCCGTGTCGTGCTCCAGGACTACCTCGACACCTTGGCGCTCGAGGAAGTGCACCATTTCTTCGAGGACCTTGCGGGAAATCTCCAGCGCGCTGCCGTGGGTGGTGGCGTGGTACTTGCCAAAAAGAGCAACGTGACGGAATCTGGACTTCATGCGCAAATTACATCATTAAAATGAGCCCTATGCTTGATGATCGTGCCAAGTTGTTGCTTAAAGCGTTGGTCGAACGCTATATTGCCGACGGCCAGCCGGTGGGCTCGCGCACGCTTTCCAAAGCTTCGGGTCTGGAGCTGTCCCCGGCTACCATCCGCAACGTCATGGCTGACCTGGAGGAGCTGGGATTGATTGCCAGCCCGCATACCTCGGCCGGGCGGGTGCCCACAGCCAAAGGCTACCGCCTGTTTGTGGACACCATGCTGACCATCCGCCGTGACCAGGCGCAGGCCTCGGCCTTGTCTCCTACCATTGCGCCAGATCAGCCTCAAAAAGTGATTGCCAGTGCAGCCTCCTTGCTGTCCAACCTGTCGCAGTTTGTGGGTGTGGTCATGGCACCCAAACGCTCGTCGGTCTTCAAACACATTGAATTTCTCAAGCTTTCCGAAAAGCGACTGCTGGTGATCATTGTTTCGCCAGATGGTGACGTCCAAAACCGTATCTTGTTCACCGAGGTCGATTACTCATCCAGTCAGCTGATCGAGGCCTCCAATTACCTCAATACACACTTTGCCGGAATGGCGATCGAGCAGGTGCGAGCCCGCCTGCAACAAGACCTCCAACGTCTGCAAGGTGAAATCGCCAAACTCATGCAGGCGGCGGTACAGGTCGGTTCCGAAGCCATGACGCAGGACACCAGTGAAGTGATCATCTCCGGCGAACGCAATTTGCTCTCGGTCAGCGACTTTTCCAGCGACATGGGCCACCTGCGGCGTGCGTTTGAATTGTTCGAACAAAAGACCCAGCTGATGCGTCTGCTGGATGTGTCCAGCCAGGCTGAAGGTGTGCGCATTTACATTGGCGGTGAAAGCCAGATCGTGCCCATGCAGGAGCTGTCGGTGGTCAGCGCACCCTATGTGGTGGACGGGCAGGTGGTCGGCACGCTGGGGGTGATCGGTCCCACGCGCATGGCGTATGACCGCATGATCGAGATCGTCGACATTACCTCACGCTTGGTGGGCAACGCATTAAGTCAGGGCAAGTCCTGAGCAACTGGTAGGGCGTGTAGGACTTGAACCTACGACCAAAGGATTATGAGTCCTTTGATCATTCGCTGAATCACTCTGAAAAGCACCTTATGTATGGACATTGCTGGAGCTGCAGGCTACATTATTTGTAGTCTAAGTGTAGTCTAGGTGGTGTGCAATGCAAACTTGGGAAGCAGACAGCAAGGTGAGCGGCCTATACAGAAGGGTCGGCTCCACTAAATCAGTCTGGGCAGTCAAGGCCCGAATCAAAGGTGGAAAGCCGGTTACCGTAACTCTAGGTTCCACTGAACTGATAAAAGCTGTAGACGCTAGAAAATTGGCTCTTGAGAAGCTCAGCCTAATTGCTCAAGGCTTAAATCCCAATGAGTTGGATAGGGATGTTCGTGAGCGGAAGCGACTTGCTGCAGAAAATGAGGCTGCTAGGGGTCTAACTTTAAGGACTGCATTGTCCGAATACTTGAGCCTCAAAGAACGTAAGCCAGCGACTATCAAAAGTTACCAACAAACAATCGAACGTAACTTTCAAGATTGGTTAGACAAACCAATTAGAACGATTACTAGAGAAGACGTACTTAAGCGCTTCCAAGCCATCAAATCGAGAGTTGTTTCTGGGAAGCGTAGTAGCTCGATTCAATTCGTAAATCCACCGGGTGAGGGGGAGGCCCAAAGAGCGTTTAGGTATTTGGGTGCGGTCTGCAATAGCTTTGGTAACGATGTTGTTGGCGGAGCGCCATTGCTTGCTGCCAACCCCGTAGATGTCTTAAAAGACAAAAAGGTTAGGCGACTATTAAAACCTCGGACCAGATATTTGACTCAAAGTCAAAGGAGGGATCTTGTCGACATTGCCTCCAGATGCGCTCATCCGGAATGGACAGGTGCAACAAAGCCGGAGGATGCGGACTACGTTTTGCTTATGCTTATGACCGGCTTGAGGGGGGAAGAACTCTGCACTCTTCAGTGGGCAAATGTTAATTTCAGGGATCTCACCTTGAAAGCTGTGGATACAAAGAACCACAATGAACACGTCTTGCCACTTACCGGTTCTATCGGAAAAGTGTTGAGTCGACGGAAGAAAAGCAATAAAAGTCCGTATGTTTTCCCTTCACCTCTTAATGACCAAAAGCCAGCATCTATGAGTAGGGTGTTTGACCGAGTTTGCTCTGATATGGGTGTCGTTTTTACTTCTCACGATTTGCGAAGAACCTTTGCGACTGTGGCTTCTGAAATGGGGTTAGATGTGACAAAGATTGGTGCGGCACTCAATCACGCTAAAAAAGGCGTCACTGGGCGCTATATCCAGACGACAACAATAATGATGGCCGAAACCCTTCAAGCTGTCCAAGATGCTCTATTCGAGACGTGGGAAGTTGAAGAGGGAGTGCATCGAAGGGAAACAGATGTGGACGTCGATCCTGATTGGGGTGGAGCGTTATAGGCAACCATTCAAGAGGCAATTTGAGTCCTGCACGTTGCCCTCAACAGATCTTCACCACTCGTATGCGGTAACACTCGCTTCCATTCTTCTTCAACGCCTGACACTTGTAGGCGCTCTCCCTGTCCCCAGTGCTCGCTGAATTGAAAAGTCGCTTGATCCTGCGCTGATTGCTTCTCGCAGTTGTAGAGGCTGTACGTAACCAGTGACTCTTTGACGCCCTTGCTGGTGATGTAGTTGATCAATGAAATGACTGACTTCAAGCCATCAGCCCGTGAACGAACACTGGATGGTTGGTAGTACAGGCTGAAATCAGATTTGTGTTTACCAACCAGCATCCAGTCATCAGATTCAGCATGCGCAGCAACCGAAAAGCACAAGAATGCAGCCACGCATGTGCTCTTCATTACGCTGGTAGTCCTGTGAGCTTCAATCAATTCATCTTCCTTGGCCGCTATTTGTAGAACATGGCTTGGTGCTAGAGGTGAAAGCTTCCACCTTCTTGCATTGCCCTACCTACGAAGGGTGCGCAGTATGCATCACCACAGCTTCACAACGGCACAAGATTCCCGACTTAATTTGTCGGACATTGTCGGTGCATATCTTTTTTCTCTACGTAGTAGAGGGGGTGAATCTCCTATCCGCTTCCTTGACAAGGCGCTTCAAAAGTCTGCAGTCTGAAAAAAGGCAAACGACTGGAGCGAGCGATGAACCTCGAACAAACAACCCATCATTTCGTTGGAGAGATCCGTCTCATTAAAGGGCGATTGAGCATGTGTGTCATGGCCGATGCAGATTTCGGTGGTGGCCGTGGAGATCGCTGGATCACAGAGGACTACATCTACGACTTCGCATTGAAAGATAAGCGCACCTTCATGCGAGGCATCTGCCGAAACATTGACGTCAAAAACAAGTCTTTCCTCATTGAGATTGTTGAAGGACCTACATGGGGACGCTATTGCCAAGGTGGTCGTCCTGAG
>JALRIL010000070.1 GCA_023255445.1 Limnohabitans sp.
CCAGCACCAGTCCGCAATACGCCATCATCGCCAGCTGTGACGTGGCTGCGGCCATGATGGAGCCGCCCGGTGGCCGTGCTTTGGTGGAAGAGAGCATTTTGGAGGCGCTGGACTTTCGCCGTGCCATGCGCAAGGTTGACGAGGAGTTCGGCCGTGATGACTGGTGGTTCAAGGTCTGGGGCCCCGATGAGTTGTGCGAAGAGGGCGTGGGCGAGCCCAGCGACTGGGTGCTCAACGACAAGCCGCCGCGCCCCAACGCGCCGGTGCGCACCGAAAAAGACTGGCACGGCTTTGGCGACATGGCCCCCGACTTCAACATGCTCGACCCGATCAAGGCGACCATCGTCACGCCGGGCTTGAACCTCAAGGGCGACTTTGCCGAGACCGGCATCCCGGCCTCCATCGTCACCAAATTTTTGGCCGAGCACGGTGTGGTGGTCGAGAAGACCGGCCACTACAGCTTCTTCATCATGTTCACCATCGGCATCACCAAGGGCCGCTGGAACACGTTGCTGACGGCGTTGCAGCAGTTCAAGGACGACTACGCCAAGAACCAGCCAATGTGGCGCATCATGCCGGAGTTCTGCGCCAAGCACCCGCGCTACGAGCGCATGGGTCTGCGCGACCTGTGCCAGCACGTGCACGAGATGTACGCCCGCTACGACATCGCACGCCTGACCACGGACATGTACCTGTCCGATCTGGCGCCAGCCATGAAGCCTTCAGATGCTTATGCGCACATCGCCCGTCGCCAGACGGAGCGCGTGGCGATTGACGATCTGGAAGGTCGCATTACGGTGGGTCTGGTGACGCCGTACCCGCCCGGTATTCCGCTGTTGATTCCGGGCGAGGTCTTCAACAAGAAGATCGTGGACTACCTGAAGTTCGCACGCCAGTTCAACCTGGAGTGCCCAGGCTTCGAGACCGATATTCACGGTCTGGTCGAGGAAATCGGGGAAGACGGCAAGAAGCGCTATTTTGCGGATTGCGTGAAGGCTTGATTGGCCTTTGGTGCCGCAGGCGCGACCTGGGGCACTGGCCGTGCCTCATCGCGCAAGCGCGAAACATCGGCCCAACCAGCGCCCCAGATCACGCCTGCTGAGTCGGTGCTTAAGCCGCCTCAACAGGCTCCGCAATACCACCCACCACCTGGCTGAAACCACCGTCCACATAGGTGATTTCGGCCGTCACGCCTGCGGCCAGGTCGGACAGCAGGAAGGCGGCCACATTGCCGACGTCGTCAATGGTGATGTTGCGACGGATGGGCGAGTTTTCGGCCACCACCGACAAAATCTTGCCAAAGCCCTTGATGCCGCTGGCAGCCAGGGTTTTGATGGGGCCGGCCGAGATACCGTTGGCGCGCATGCCGCGGCCGTGGCTGCCCAGTGATTCGGCCAGATAGCGCACCGAAGCTTCCAGGCTGGCTTTGGCCAGGCCCATGGTGTTGTAGTTGGGGACGTTGCGCACGGCGCCCAGGTACGACAGGGTCAGCACGGCGGCGTTGTCGTTCAGGTAGGGCAGGGCTGCCTTGGCCATGGCCGGGAAGCTGTAGGCGCTGATGTCGTGGGCAATCTTGAAGCCTTCGCGGGAGAGGCCGTCCAGAAAGTCGCCGGCAATGGCTTCGCGCGGGGCGTAGCCGATGGCGTGGACAAAGCCGTCGAGCTTGGGCCAGGTGGCGCTCAGGTCGGTAAAGAGCTGGGTGATTTGTTCGTCGCTGCCCACGTCACAGTCAAACACGAGTTTGGAGTCGAACTCGGCGGCAAATTCGGTGATGCGGTCTTTGAAACGCTCGCCGACGTAGCTGAAGGCCAGCTCGGCGCCTTGCGCGTGGCAAGCTTTGGCGATGCCGTAGGCGATGGAACGGTTGGACAGTACGCCGGTGATCAGCAGCTTTTTACCAGCGAGAAATCCTGTTTTTGTACTCATGTGAAAGGGCTCCAGAAAATGCTGGGGCCGATTGTCTCATGCCTTGTCAGGGGCGGAATCCCTTGAAAAATCACACACTTAGCCCGTTTTTTGAGCTACAATACAGCATTCACGACCAAACGGGCGGGTACCAACCGCCCGTTTTTTTTGGTCGATTCATTTTGAATACGGGGAAACACGGGTGACTTTGGCTTCTGTGATCGAGCAGACAGTAACAGGACTGGGCTATGACCTGGTCGAAATCGAGCGTTCGGCCGGCGGCTTGCTACGCGTCACGATTGACCTGCCTTGGGAGCCCGGGCAGGAAGCCTTTGTCACCGTGGAAGACTGCGAAAAAGTCACGCGCCAGCTGCAGTATGTGCTGGAAGTCGAGAACATGGACTACGCGCGACTGGAAGTCTCGTCGCCCGGCATTGACCGTCCCTTGCGCCATGAGCGCGATTTTGAGCGCTTTGAGGGCGAAAAGATCGACATCACGCTCAAGCAGCCCATTGGCGAAGCTGGTGGTGGCTTGGTCAATGCCAACCGTAAAAAATTTACGGGGACGCTTGAGCGTGCCCAGGCCGGTGGCTGGCAAATCAGCTGGACGGATGCGCCTGCGGTCAAGCCGGGGCAGCGCGTGAGTCAAAAACGTCTGGACGCCCTTTGCGAGCAGCAGATAGTTGTTGCGGAGCTTTTCAAGCGTCTGTTGAATGTCGGCGAATGCCCTTGAGTTGGGGTCCGACCGCCCGGCAAAGTTCCTACCGCGCGACTCCAGATTCCTGAT
>JALRIL010000092.1 GCA_023255445.1 Limnohabitans sp.
TCGCTTCATTTGTAATGAAGCCACTCAAGCAATACACCAATCATCAACCTGGTGCCGACGGAGAGACTCGAACTCTCACGACTTTCGTCACTACCCCCTCAAGATAGCGTGTCTACCAATTTCATCACGACGGCTGGAATGTTTTCCGGATCGCTTGAGGTACAGCTCGTCGGCTGTTTATCGCTCTCCGGACAATCCCTAATTCTACTCTGAAACCGCACATTGACCTGACAAACATCAGGAAAAAATTCAGTCAGGCGAAGCCCTTTGTAAGCTTCGTTTAATACTCACTTGGCCGGGATACCCTGCGTGGTATTTGAGCCAGCAGCAGCGGGGATTTGAGCGGCCGCACTGTTATCAACAGGTGCGGTGACGGGAGCGGAGACGGGCGCCACCGAACCCTCGAGCACGCTGCCCGAAGACACGTTGCGACCTGCGTTGCCAATGTAGGCCAGCAGCAACGTGCACACAAAAAACACAGCCGCCAAAACTGCCGTGGTGCGCGACAGGAAGTTGGCGCCACCCGTGGCTCCAAACAAGCTGCCCGAGCCTCCACTACCAAACGCTGCGCCCATGTCAGCGCCTTTACCGTGCTGAACCAGGATCAGACCGATCATGGCCAGGGCCGACAGGATTTGAACCACCAAAATCAAAGTCAAAGCGATGCTCATTGCATTCTCCAATTCAATAAAACTTCAACCCGCGCAGCGGTGCGCGGCTTGCAAAATGGACAGGAAATCGGCAGCCTTGAGGGAGGCCCCTCCAATGAGACCACCATCAATATCGGCTTGCGCCAGCAAGTCGGCAGCATTGGCTGCGTTCATGCTGCCACCATACAAAATCGAGACACGCTCGGCATGTGCCGTGGCGGCCTTGATTTGCGCACGCAAAACAGCGTGTACAGCCTGCGCCTGTTCGGGCGTCGCGGTGCGGCCTGTGCCAATGGCCCAGACCGGCTCGTAGGCCAGCACGATCTCGCTGATGCAGTGCCCGTTTTCGTGGATCACGGCCGCCAGCTGACGCTTGACCACGGCTTCGGTTTCGCCTGCTTCGCGTTGTGCCAGGGTTTCGCCCACACACACAATGGGGGTGATGCCATGCGCCAAAGCCTGCTTGGTCTTGAGCGCGACCAACTCATCGCTTTCGCCATGGTACTGGCGACGCTCGGAGTGGCCGACAATGGCATAACGCACACCAAAGTCACGCAACATGGGTGCAGACACCTCACCTGTGTAGGCGCCACTGACCTGTGCAGATACGTCTTGCGAGCCCAGGTCCACCGAAGTGTTGGCCAGAAGCAATTGCACCTGCGCCAGGTAGGGAAACGGCACACATACACCGACGCGACAGCGCATGGCGCCCAGCCCCGTCTTGATACCGTCCAGCAACACCTGATTGGCAGCCAAGCCGCCATTCATCTTCCAGTTGCCGACAATGAGTTTCGAGCTCATGGCTTGCTCCCCCAGGTCAGAACAATTTTTCCGACATGCTGACCCGACTGCATCAGCGCGTGCGCTTTGGCTGCCCCGCTGGGCAAGTCATCGACAGGCTCGCAGGCATCAAAGACACTGTGGATCACAGGCTTGACGCGACCTTCGGTCAACCAGGGCCAAACGGTCTCGCGCAGCTTGTGAGCAATCGCGGCCTTGAACGCAACGGGGCGCGGTCGCAAGGTCGAGCCGGTGATGGTCAAGCGACGGCGCAACACCAGACCAGCATTGAGCTCACTCTTGACTCCACCTTGCACGGCGATGATGACCAGTCGGCCATCGTCTGCCAAGGCCTCAACCTCGCGCGCCACATAGTCCCCAGCGACCATGTCCAGAATCACGTCCACGCCACGACCGTCGGTCAGGCGCTTGGCTTCTTCCACAAAGTCTTGTGTGCGGTAGTTGATCGCATGATCTGCACCCAAAGCCAGACAGGCTTGGCATTTGTCATCCGAGCCCGCAGTCACGATCACTCGTGCGCCCGCAGCCTTGGCCAGTTGAATGGCTGTCACGCCAATACCGCTGGTGCCACCCTGCACCAGCAGGGTTTCACCTGCATGCAGGCGGCCACGGTCAAAGACATTGCTCCAGACCGTGAAAAAGGTTTCGGGCAACGAAGCCGCCTCCACATCTGAAAGACCTGCAGGCACTGGCAGACACTGGGCCACCGGCGCCACGCACAGTTCAGCGTAACCACCGCCTGCGACCAGCGCACAGACACGATCGCCCACCTTCAAACCGGCTTGTGCCATGACCTGGGCATCGCCCGAGACAATCGCGCCAGCGACCTCCAGTCCCGGCCACGCCGGTGCACCGGGCGGCGGCGGATAAGCACCCGTGCGCTGCAGCACATCAGGGCGATTGACCCCGCTGGCGTGCACACGAATGAGCACCTCCCCTGCCCCGGCCACCGGTTCAGGACCTTGCGTTGGCACCAGAACCTCCGGGCCTCCAAAGCTGGAAATGTGAATGAGCTTCATGTCAGCACTGGCTGCGAGCCCGAAGGCCCGCAGCGTTCAGATTACTGCTGTTGCTGCTGCTGTTGAGCTGCCGGAGCAGGACGATCGAGCAGC
>JALRIL010000141.1 GCA_023255445.1 Limnohabitans sp.
GGTGTGGTGACCAACGGCACGGCCGTGCTGGGCCTGGGCGACATCGGCCCGCTGGCTGGCAAGCCCGTCATGGAAGGCAAGGGCGTGCTGTTCAAGAAGTTCTCGGGCATCGATGTGTTTGACATCGAAATCAATGAGAAGGACCCGGATAAGCTGGTCGAGATCATCGCGGCGCTCGAGCCGACTTTTGGCGGCATCAACCTCGAAGACATCAAGGCGCCCGATTGCTTCTACATCGAGCGCAAGCTGCGCGAGCGCATGAAGATCCCGGTCTTCCACGACGACCAGCACGGCACCGCCATCGTGGTGGGTGCGGCAATCCTCAACGGACTCAAGGTCGTGGGCAAAGACCCCAAGAAGATCAAGCTCGTCACCTCGGGTGCCGGAGCCGCCGCGCTGGCCTGCCTGGGCCTGCTGGTCAAGCTGGGCATCCCCCGCGAAAACATCTGGGTCACCGACCTGGCGGGGGTGGTCTACCAAGGCCGCACCGAGCTCATGGACGAAGACAAGATCCAATTTGCACAAAAGACCGAGCAACGCACGCTGGCCGAAGTGATTGACGGCGCCGATGTGTTCCTGGGCCTGTCCGCTGGCGGTGTGCTCAAGCAGGACATGGTCAAGAAGATGGCGGCCAAACCGCTGATCTTTGCCTTGGCCAACCCCAACCCCGAGATCAACCCCGAAGACGTCAAGGCGGTGCGCGACGACGCCATCATGGCCACCGGCCGTACCGACTACCCCAACCAGGTCAACAACGTCCTGTGCTTTCCCTACATCTTCCGCGGTGCACTCGATTGTGGCGCGACCACCATCACGCTGGAGATGGAAATCGCGGCTGTACACGCCATTGCAGAGCTGGCTCAGGCCGAGCAAAGCGAGGTGGTGGCGGCCGCTTACGCGGGCGAGCCCTTGGCCTTTGGTCCGGAGTACCTGATTCCCAAGCCCTTTGATCCGCGCCTGATGATGAAGATCGCGCCGGCCGTGGCCAAGGCCGCCGCCGACAGCGGTGTGGCCGCACGCCCGATCGCCGATCTGGACGCCTACCGCGACCAATTGCAGAGCTTTGTGTATGCCTCTGGCACCACCATGAAGCCAATCTTCACTGCCGCCAAGCGCGCCCTCAAAAAGCGTGTGGCCTACAGCGAAGGCGAAGAAGAGCGCATCCTGCGCGCCGCACAAATCGTGGTGGACGAAGGCATTGCCCGCCCGACCCTGATTGGCCGTCCGGCGGTGATCGCCAAACGCATCGAGAGTTTTGGCTTGCGCATGCAGGAAGGTCTGGATTACGACGTGGTCAACGTCGAGCAGGATGACCGCTACCGGGACTTCTGGCAGACTTACCACCGCATGACCGAGCGAAAGGGCGTCACCGAATCGATCGCCAAGATCGAAATGCGCCGACGCTTGTCACTCATTGGCGCCATGCTGGTCCATAAGGGCCATGCTGATGGTCTGATTTGCGGCACCTGGGGCCACAACACCATGCACCTGACCTATGTGGACCAGGTCATTGGCAAGCGTCCGGGCGTGACGACTTTTGCCGCCATGAACGGCCTGATGCTGCCCAACCGCCAGGTCTTCATTGTGGACACCCACGTCAATTACGATCCCAGCGCCGAGCAGCTGGCCGAGATCACCATGATGGCTGCAGAGGAAATGCGCCGTTTTGGCGTTGAGCCCAAAGCCGCTTTGCTTAGCCACTCCAACTTCGGCACTTCCGACCAACCCAGCGCGGTCAAGATGCGCCAGGTTCTGGAATTGCTGCAGCGCAACGCGCCCTGGCTTGAAGTGGATGGCGAAATGCACGGCGATGTCGCTTTGGACGAGGCTGCTCGCAAGACCATCATGCCGCACAGCGCCCTGACGGGCAGCGCCAATTTGCTGGTCATGCCCAACATCGACGCCGCCAACATAGCCTACAACCTGCTCAAGACCGCAGCGGGTGGCAATATTGCCATTGGTCCGGTCTTGCTGGGCGCGGCCAAGCCGGTGCATATTTTGACGCCTAGCACCACGGTGCGTCGTATTGTGAACATGACGGCATTGACCGTAGCCGACGCGAACGCCCACCGTTGATGGTGTAAAACATAAGCAAGCGCAAACTTTACAGCTTGTCAACCTCACACAGCAGCCCTACGGGGCTGCTTGTTTTTTGGGCAGGTGCTTGCTTTTTTGGAGGCTTTGCGTCACACTAGCGCCCAGAGTGTTCGGGTAAACCCGGAACTCCTGAAAGGTGCTTCATGAAGGCGGCAAAGACAGGCCATTTGTCCCGACGCGGACTGCTGAACGTGTTGGGGATGATGGTTCTGGCGTGCACCATAACGGTGCAAGCCAGGCCCCCGCTGCCCACAAAAACCCTGCCCGTCATTGCGTTGCAGGCGTTGCCCAAGGAAGGCCAGGAAACTTACCAAAACATCCGTAAGGGTGGTCCTTTTCCCTACGAAAAGGACGGGTCGGTTTTTGGCAATCGGGAACGCATTTTGCCGCGTATGGCGCGTGGGTTTTACCGTGAATACACCGTCAGGACGCCCGGCTCGCGCGACCGGGGAGCCCGGCGCATTGTGTGTGGTGGCTACGAGCTGCGTGACCCGCAGGCCTGTTACTACACCGCCGATCACTACACGAGTTTCAGTGTGATCAACGATCGCACACAACCTTGATTTGCCCCGACCCGAGAGAACCACGAAGATGGACACGCAACAACAACATCAGGATCAGCCCCTCAAAGGCACCCGTACCAACGTGGTGCAGTCGATTCGCGCCTACCGCGTCAGCGACTTGCAGGAAGCTGCCCAGGCCCTGGGCCATCATTTCCTGTACGCCAACCTTTCGCAAGCCCTGACCAAGCAGGATGTGCTGGACATGATCGGTGCCCAGTTCACTTTGCCCACACATTTTGGCAAGAACTTTGACGCCCTGTACGACTGCATGACCGACCCGCTGCACAAGTCCGGCCCGCAGCCTGGTTTCATTGTGGTGCTCGACCAGATTCCGACGAACCCCAAGTTCGACAAGGAAGCGCGTGAGCAACTCATCGACATCTTCCGTGACACCGCTGATTACTGGTCTGACCGCAAGGTCCCGTTCCGTTGCTTCTATTCCTTCTCGGTGGCTCGTGCGGCCAAGGCCAGCGATCTCGCTCGCGCTGCTGAAGTCGATACCGAAGGCACTGAAGGCGAAGTAGAAGAAAAAATGCCCACCGACAAACTGGTGGATGTGACGCCGCAGGCGCTGCGCATGAGCAGCCCCTTCAACGCAGGCTACTGGCTCGCAGCCGCTTAAAAGCGGGTTCCGGCCTCCATAAAAAGCCCCGCTGTGCGGGGCTTTTTTACGTCAATTGGTGCGCCAGGGCCACGTACTCGTCCACCGGCACTTCTTCGGCGCGGCGCTGCACATCAAACTGACCGGCAAACTGCTGCTCTTCGAGCCATTTGCCCAAGGTGTGGCGCAGCAATTTTCGTCGCTGGCTGAAGGCCACCTGGACCAGCCTCTCTAGCGTGTTGCGGTTCAGGGCTGCAGGCTGTGCGTGCGGCACCATGCGCACCACAGCGCTGTCCACGCGTGGAGGCGGATCAAAACACTCGGGCCCCACAAACAGAATGTTTTCCATCGCGTAGCGCCACTGGAGCATGACCGACAGGCGGCCGTAGTCCGAGGTGCTGGGCCGGGCCACCATGCGATCGATCACTTCCTTTTGCAGCATGAAGTGCTGGTCTTGCACCACATCCACATGGTCGAGCAGGTGAAACAGGATGGGGCTGGAAATGTTGTAAGGCAGGTTACCCACGATGCGCAGCTTCTGGCCCGCTTGCACCAGGGTTTGGGCCAGCGCCGTGAAGTCCACTTTGAGCACATCGGACTCGACCACATGAAGCAGCGGATGCTCACGCAGCCGTTTGGCCAGATCGCGGTCGAGCTCAACCACGGTCAGACGGCCAAGGCGCTCCACCAGGGGTTGGGTCAGCGCGGCCAGGCCAGGGCCAATTTCGACCATGGCGTCTGCAGGAGTGGGCGCAATCTCGCGGACGATGGCGTCGATGATGGCGCCATCGGACAAAAAGTGTTGCCCGAAACGTTTGCGTGCAATGTGTTTCATTGCGGGGTGTCGCGCATTTCCACGTACGCGCGGCTGCGCACATCCTCCACCCAGCGGGTGTAGGCCTCGTCAATTTTTTTCTCGCGCAGGGCGTTGCGGGCGATTTCGCGGGCATCGGCACTCGAGACAGGCATGGCCTTGCGCTCCAGCACCTGGATCAGGTGCACGCCAAAGCGTGAGACCACAGGTTCGCTGATGGCGTCAGGTGCCAACCGGTCCATCACCTGCTCGAACTCGGGTACAAACATGCCGGGTCTGACCCAGCCCAGATCACCACCTGCCGGCGCACTGCCGTCTTGGGACCATTGGCGCGCCACCTGGGCAAAATCAGCCTTGCCGCTCAGAATTTGCTGGCGCAGGCTTTGCAACTTGGCCACTGCCTGGGCTTGGCTCATTTGCGATGAAGGGCGCAGCAAAATGTGACGCGGATGCGTTTGCATCACCGTCAGGTTGACGACGCCGGCCTGGCGCTGCAGCACCTTGAGGACATGAAAACCGGCGCCCGACTCGACAGGTGCGCTGACCTCGCCCGGCTTGAGTTTGGCCGTGGCCTGCACAAACAGCTCGGGGTAGCGGTCTTCGCTGCGAAGACCGAGCTCGCCACCATTGGCGCCTTTGTCGGCCGCATTCGAATATTGGCGAGCCAGGGCCTCAAAGGATTCCCCGGCTTGCGCCTGGCGTGCAATGTCTTGAGCCAGCGCCTGCTTTTGCTGGCGTACCGTTGCACTGGCCCCTTCGGGCACAGCCACCAAAATCATGGCCAGGTTCAGTGCCTGCGGCGCGGCGCCCGACTGCTTGGCCAGCAGGGTCTGCAGGTATTGTTCGGCCTCCATGTCGGAGACGCGTGCACGGCCCTCCACCTCGCGCTCACGCAGGCGGGTGATCAGAAGTTGACCTTTGAGCCTTTCGCGAAAGGCGGCCACAGTCAAGCCTTCCTGGGGGAGGCGCTGATGCAATTGCTCAAGGGTGATCTGGTTATTGGCGGCCACGTTCATCTCGGCTTGATCGAGCGCATCCTTGTCGATCGTGATGCCGGTGTCGCGGGCTTGCTGTTGCAGCGCTTTCTCGGTGATCAAACGCTCCAGCGCCAGCTTGTAGAGCTCGCTACTGCTCAGGCGTTGCGGTGCGCGCGCGTTTTCCTGTGCCAGCTGTGCGGCTTGTTGCTGGACTTCATGGTCGGTGATGGGTTCGGCATTGACCACTGCCACGATGCGGTCGACCGTCTGGACGGCAATGCGGGTATCGGATGCCGTAGCCGCTACAGCCACACCACCCACAGTCAACAGCATGGTGGCCATCAGGCCGGAGAGGAGAAAGGTCAGCGGTTTATTCATAGTTCACGAATCGGCTCGGTTGCTCGGTGGTGTCACGCAGCTCCTGGTATCCGGAGATATTGTCGCGCAGACTCTTGAAGGAGCTGGTGCCCACCTTGGCCAGGCCCACAAACTCTAGTTGGAACATCAAACGGGTGGTGGCCGACGCCACGGTGCTTTGCAGGCGCTCAAACACCATGCGGCCCGTCCAGCAGCCGCCGTCATATTCCAGGCCGACGATGGAGTCCACCAGCTTGCGATCGGTCAGGCTGAAGTTCAGTCGACCCACGCTGTACCAGCGTCCGGCGCCCAGGCCGGCACCAGCGCCGCGAACACCCGAGTCGTCGGGGCGGGCGCCCCAGCGCAGGTCGCTGAGCGGCCACTGCCAGCCCAAGTCCACTTGTTCACTCGGGGTGGTGGTTTGTCGGTTCATGCGGTAAGCCGCATTGAGCACGCGGTAGGGGCCGGCCTTGTAGCGTGTTTGCACCGTGGTGCGACTGAAGCGGTTGGTTTGTGCATCCATCTGTGTGGTCAGGTCGGAAGACACACGCTCGTCCCAGCGCAGACTGCCGCCCAACAACACATCGCTCAGACCTGTGCCCGTGGCCGCCGTGTCGCTGGGCAATTGGACACGCTGCTCTGTAAAACGATAACGCTGCGCCAGGCCCAAGCGCAACATTTCGGCACCCGATTGCTCGTCCAGAAAGCGGCTGACCACGCCCAGTGTGAGCGATCGGTTGTCCACGATGCGGTCCTGGCCCACATAGGGACTGTCGCTGAAGATGGTGGCCAGGTTGAAGTCGGTCACGCCGCTGTCGTAGACCGGCATGTCGCTTTGCAAGCGGTAAGGCGTAAGGCTGAAGTAGGCGCGAGGTTCCAGGGTCTGGACCAGCTCGCGACCCCACCACCGGGTGTTGCGCTCAAAGGTCAACCCGCTGTCCAGGCTGAAGGTAGGCAGGGCGCGGTCATAGCTGTTGGCGCCGTTGTAGGTCTGGTCCAGTGCGTAATGTGTGGCGTGCAGTTTGAGGCCGGGCGTCAGGTAACCCCATGGCCGCACAAAAGGCCGGCTGACCTGGGCTTGCATGAAGCTGCGGTTGCCGTTGATGGGCACGGCACCCGAGGACAGGCGACTGTAGTCCGCCTCAAAGCGCGTGGTGTTCAGGGTGATGGCCGTGTCCAGACCATCGGCATCCCACAGGCTGTAACGCGCAGACACCTCGGGTACGCGGTTGTAGGGCGGCGTGATGTAGGAGTTGTTGACCACATCCTGCAATGTTTGCCACTTTTGCACCAGCATGTTGGCCGACCAGTGACCGCGGCCCCAGGACAGGGTTCCGGTGGAGGGCAGCGTCCTTTGGGCACCACCCGCACCCGGCACCATCTCGCCCGTCAGGCGCGGAAAATCGCGCCAGTAGTTGTCGTCGCTGACGCGGGCCAGGCTCAGGCCAAAGCCCAGGGTGCCCACTTCTTTCAGGCCCGTGTCAATGCTGCCGTTATGTTGACTGGACCAGCCCCAGCGGCGGTTTTCACGCAGTTTGTCCGAGGGCATCAGGTTCAGCCGTGCCTGGCCGCGGTAGTCGCGCTCCAGATAGCGCAATTCGGTGTCCACAGCCACGCCGCGCTTGCTCATGACTTGTGTGGTCACGGTGGCGTCCCGGTTGGGGGCGATGTTCCAGTAATAGGGTTGCACCAGTTCAATGCCGTTGACCGAATCCACGCCCACCAGCGGTGGCAGCAGACCCGATTGACGACCGCCCGACAAGCTGAAGCTGATACCCGGCAGGGCCAGCACTGGCACATCCTTGAAGCGCAGCTGCACATCGCGTGCAGCAATAGTGTCTTCGTCCTCATCGACGGTCATTTCACCCGCCTTGAGCAGCCAGTCGGGAAGCCAGTCGGCCCCCGGGATCGGACGGCAGGTGGTGTAGTTGGCCTGACGCACCAGCATTTGGCCTTGGCCAATGAAATCCACCCGGTTGGCCGAACCATACCCCCCGTTTTTGTACAGCTCGAAACGGGGTTCTTCGAATTTGCCCACGAAGCTGTCCATTTGCAGCTTGAGGTAAGGGCCCTGCACCAGGGTGGCATCGCGGTGGATGCGGACCTGCCCTTGCGCGGTGACCTCGTCCTGGACCTGGTCATAGTCCAATTGATTGGCGCGAATGGACAGACCTGGGCGACGTAAACGCGCATCGCCCTCGATGCGGGTAGCCAGATCGGGCATGGCCTCAATGCGCTGGCCCTCAAGCTGTACCGGACCCTGATTCAACTCGGCCTGGGTGGGCTTTTCCTGCAGCACAGGGCTGATGCGCAGCGCCAGCGGCGCCGACTGCGCCAGGGCAGCGCTGGCACCCCATGCGTACAGGGCGGCAGCAAACAGTTTGAGCATGGACACAGGTGGGGTCAAAACGTGGCAGACAGATGAGGCAGTGAGCAGGGCGGCAAAACGTAGAATGGATTATCCATGAGCACGATCTCTTCTTCACCCTTGTCTGCGTCCGCGCCCGAGTCTGTGGTCTGGGCCGATCCGCTACGTCAACAGCTTTTTGAGGCGTGGCTGACGCGCACCGCCCCGCAACACGGCCTGGACCCCGCCAGTGTGCGCATTGCTTCGGCGGATGCCAGTTTTCGTCGTTATTTGCGCATTGATGCGCAGGATGGCGTCACCCGCATCATCATGGATGCCCCGCCCGACAAGGAAAACTGCCAGCCCTTTGTGCATGTGGCCCGCCTCATGCACGATGCTGGCCTGAACGCCCCGCAGGTGCTGGACCGGCACGAGGCCGATGGCTTCATGCTGCTCAGCGACCTGGGCGACCGCACCATGATGTCGGCCATCGACCCCGAGCGTGCCCAAGACCAGCTGCCCCTGTACGAGCAAGCCACTGACCAATTGCTGCGCTGGCAACTGGCCTCCAAAGCTGGAGAGCTGCCGCCTTACGACCAGGCCCTGCTTCAGCGCGAACTGAATTTGTTCCCCGACTGGTACCTGGCCCAGCACCGCAAGGTGACGCTGGACGCCAAGCAACAAGAGGTGCTGGACAAGGCGTTTGCGCTGATCATGCAACGCAACCTGGCCGCCCCCCAGGTCTATGTGCACCGCGACTTCATGCCCCGCAACCTGATGATGCCCACAGGCCAGGGGCCTTTGGGCGAGCAGCTGGGTGTGCTGGATTTTCAGGACGCAGTGCATGGCCCCATCACCTACGACGTGGCCAGCCTGATGCGCGACGCCTTCCTCACCTGGGAAGAGGACTTTGTGCTGGACGTGACCATTCGTTACTGGCACAAAGCCCGCAAGGCCGGGCTGATGGATTTCGAAGACTGGCACAGCGACTTTGGCGCCTTCTACCGTGCCGTGGAATGGATGGGCCTGCAACGCCACCTCAAAGTGGCTGGCATCTTCGCCCGCCTGACCCTGCGCGATGGCAAACCCAAATACCTGGCCGATGCGCCACGCTTCATTCACTACATTCGCACCACCGCCAACCGCTACCGCGAGCTGGGCCCTTTGCTACGCCTGATCGACACCGTCGAGGGCCTGCAGGACCAGGGCGGCTGGGCCTTTGGCCGCATGTAAGGCCGTTGCCATGCCCCGCTTTTATTGCCCTTGTCCCCTGAGCACTGGCCAGCTGCTGGACTTGCCTGCGGGCGCCGCCCGCCATGTGCAGGTCCTGCGTTTACAACCGGGTGGTGTGATCACGCTGTTCAATGGCGAAGGGGGCGAGTACCAGGCCACCGTCACCCGCATGGGCCGTAGCGATGTGCAGGTGCAGGTGGGTGAGCACGATCCGGTTGAGCGCGAAGCCGCACGCGCTGTGCATTTGCTGGCTGGCATCACCGCCAATGAACGCATGGACTGGCTGGTCGAGAAAGCCACCGAGCTGGGCGTGGCCAGCATCACCCCCATCACTGCGGAGCGCAGCGTGCTCAAACTCAAAGGCGAGCGTGCTGATAAAAAACGCAGCCACTGGCAAGCTGTGGCCGTGGCTGCGGCAGAGCAATGCGGCCGCAATCGCGTTCCAGGCATTCATGAAGCGTGCAGCGTGGGTGAGTGGCTGGCGCAGCCCACGGTGCAAGGTCAACGCTGCATGCTGTCGCTGGCCGAGGGTACGCAGCCCTTGTCACAAGCCGCACAGGGGCAAGCGCCCCTGGTGGTGCTCAGCGGCCCCGAAGGCGGTCTGAGCCCTGCCGAAGAAGCGCTGGCCCTTGCCGCAGGTTTTACGCCCGTCACGCTCGGACCCCGTGTGCTGCGCGCTGAAACTGCTCCGTTGGCTGTCTTGGCCGCGATACACTGCCGGGTATGAACGCCAACCTGCTCTTGCTGGCCTTGTGCCAAGGCCTTTTTCTCACCAACAACGTCACCTTCATCGCCATCAACGGCCTGGTCGGTCTGAGCCTGGCGCCGCTGGGATGGATGGCGACTCTGCCCGTCATGGGCTATGTGGTCGGCGGCGCGCTCTCCACAGGTCTGGTGGCCCGTACGCAAAGTCGTTATGGGCGGCGTGGTTCGTTCCAGATCGGATTGGCGGTGGGCTTGTTATCGGCCCTGCTGTGTGCGTACGCCGCCTGGAGCCACAATTTCTGGCTGCTGGTGCTGTCGACCATGGTTGCTGGCTACTACAGCGCCAACGGCCAGCTCTACCGCTTTGCAGCGGCAGAGTTGTCGGCAGAAAATTTTCGAGAAAAGGCTGTTTCACTGGTGCTAGCAGGGGGCTTGATTGGCGCCATCGTGGGCCCCAACCTGGCCTCGCGCACCAAGAACATTCTGGACACGCCTTTCATGGGCGCCTACCTCGCGCTGGGCGTGGTGGCCATTGTGGGTATGGTTCTCATGCATTTCATCCAGTTTCCACCTGTGCCTGCCAAGAAAGCGGGTGCCGATGCCGGTCGCCCCTTGGGCGAAATCATGCGTCAGCCCGTGTTCATCGTGGCGGCGCTGGCAGCATCGCTCAGCTATGGGGTGATGAACCTGCTCATGGCCGCCACACCGCTGGCCATGCAGGTGTGCGGCTTTAGCTTCAGCGATGCCGCGCTGGTGCTCGAATGGCACGTGATTGGCATGTTTGCGCCTGGCTTCTTCACCGGGCATCTGATCCGCAAGTTCGGCACCCTGACCATCATGGGCGTGGGCGTCGTGCTCAATCTGGTGTGTATCGCGATTGCCTTGTCAGGCGTGGACCTGCACCAGTTCCTGATCGCCCTGTTCCTGCTGGGCGTGGGCTGGAACTTCCTGTTCACTGGCAGCACCACCTTGTCGATGAAAGCCTGGACGCCGGCTGAGAAAGACCGCGGTCAGGCCGCCATCAACTTCTTTGTGTTTGCCACCATGGCCTTCACTTCGTTCGCGTCAGGCGCGCTGGTGACCACTCAAGGCTGGACCTGGCTGAACATCGGCTCCATCGTGCCGGTGGTCTTGGCCGGGATGGCTGTGGCCTGGATGGGCGTTCAGCAAAAGCGCGTCAACGCTGCTGCCAAGCCCTGAGCCAGCCCAGGCCGCGGGTGGTGCCGCCGGGGCTGCTGTCTTGCGGGATGTATTCGCAGCCGATCCAGCCAGACCAATTGCACTGCGCAGCCACGTGCTCCAGATGCTGCAGCACATGCGGCCAGTGCACCTCGCCCGTGCCCGGTTCATGACGCGTGGGCGGATCGGCCAGCTGCAGGTGCCCCACGCGCCCGGTGGGCAGCCAGGTGCTGATGTGGTGCATCAAATCACCCTGCACGCGTTGGCAGTGAAACAAATCCATTTGCACCTGCACATGCGGTGAGTTCACCGCTTCAACAATAGCGTGCGCATGCTCTTGCCGCTGCACATGAAACCCCGGCACATTGCGCGGGTTGATGGGCTCGATCAACAAAGCCACACCCGCCTGTGCAGCCAGTGGCGCCGCCCATTGCAAGTTGGCAACCAGGGTGGCATCGGCCTGCTCCACGCCCACGCTCTGCGGGCGCATCCCGACCATGGCGTGCACGCGCGGGCAAGCCAGTGCCTGGGCATATTCAAGAGCCCTCTCTACGCCCGCGCGAAATTCGGCTTCACGACCAGGGATGCAGGCCGTTCCGCGTTCGCCACGGTCCCAGGCGCTGACCATGTCGCTTGGGTTTTGGCCCGCAGGTGGTGTGTTGAACAGCACTTGCTGCAAGCCATGTGTTCGCAGCTGCGTGGCCAACACTCCGGCTTCCCATGCATAGGGAAACAAATATTCCACGCCCTGGAAGCCATCTGCCGCTGCTGCGCCAAAGCGCTCCAGAAACGGCAAGTCCGGATACATCAGGGACAAGTTGGCAGCAAAGCGCAGCATGGCAAGGGGATGGGAGTTGAAACAAAGCCCATATTAGCGCCCGGACTGTCGCCCGTGTGTCGCGCACAAAACCAAGGATTGCTTAAAATAAGCAAAGCTTATCAATTCGCACCATGTCTACCTCCACTTCTCTGGGGTTTCAGGTCAACACCCTGGCCCGCCAAATGCGCCGCGCTTTCGAGCGTGAGCTGCAAGGCTCGCCGCTCACGCTGGCGCAGGCGCGTGTGCTGTTCCATTTGGCCCGTAGCCCCGGCTTGCGACAAGTCACGCTGGCCGAAATGCTCGAGGTGCAACCCATCACCCTGGCGCGCCTGGTCGACCAGCTCGAACGCCTGCAATGGGTCGAGCGCCGCACCGATGCCACCGATCGCCGCGCCCACCAGCTCTACCTGACCGAGGCGGCGCAGGCCCCGCTCAAGGACATTGAGCGCGTCTCCCTCAAGGTGCGCAAGCAAGTGCTGCAAGGCTTTGACCCGCAAGAAGTGACGCAGCTGCAAGACCTGCTCTCGCGCATGCACAACAACCTCACCCAAATTTGAACCCGCCATGAGTACCGCAAACGCTTCACACACGTCATCTTCCGCAGCCCCCAAAGGCAAGCGCCGTCTGTTTCTGGTGGTCATTCCTGCGCTGGCCTTGCTGGTGGGTGGTGGCCTGTACCTGCACGGTGGCCGTTATGTGGAAACAGAAAACGCGTACATCAAGTCCGACAAGGTGCCAGTGAGTGTGAATGTTTCGGGCACAGTCACAGCCGTGCTGGTGCAAGACAACCAAAGCGTGCAGGCTGGCCAGCCCTTGCTGGAGCTGGACCGTGTGCCTTTGCAAATGGCGCTACAGCGCGCGCAAGCCCGCCTGGCGCAGGTGCGCACCGACTTGCTCACACAGCAAGCCGCCTACCGCGAAAAACAAAGCGAAATCCGGCAGGCCTACACGCGCGAAAAATTCGCCCAACGCGAAGCGCAGCGCCAGGCCGACCTGGTCAGCAAGCAGTTTGTGTCCGCCTCGCGTTATGACGAAGCCCGCCAGAGCGCCGAGCTCAGCAGCCAGCAAGTCAAAACCCTGGAGCAAGATCTGCAACGCCTGGCCGTCAGCCTGGGTGGCAGCTTGCAAGCGCCCGTGACCGAACACCCCAGCTACCTGGCCGCGCAAGCCGAACTGGCCCAGGCACAGTGGGCGCTGGACAAAGCCCAAATCGTGGCACCACAAGCGGGCGTGGTCAGCAACACACCCAAGGTCGGTCAGTTTGTGCCGGCCGGTGGCACGGCCCTCATGCTGGTGGGCAATGCGCAGCCTTGGGTGGAGGCCAACTTTACGGAAACCGAATTGACCCATGTGCATGTGGGCCAGCACGTCACGGTGCATGTGGACACCTATCCCGACCAGGTCTGGCAAGGCCAGGTCGAGAGCCTGAGCCCGGCCACGGGCTCCGAGTTTTCGCTGATTCCGGCGCAAAACGCCACGGGCAACTGGGTCAAGGTGGCGCAGCGCATTCCCTTGCGTGTGCGCCTGCAGCCGCAAGCCAACGCCCCGCAGCTGCGCACCGGCATGAGCGCCACCGTTGAAATCGACACTGGGCACAAGCGCCGCTTTCTGGGCCTGAGCCTCTGAGCACGCATCCATGAGCACCGCTCAGGCGACCAATCCGTCGCACACCGAAGCGACGACCGTTGAAAACCGTGGCTGGATCACGGTCTCGGTCATGCTCACCACCATCATGCAGGCGCTGGACACCACCATTGCCAACGTGGCCCTGCCGCACATGCAAGGCAGCATGGGCGTCACGCAAGACCAGATATCGTGGGTGCTGACGTCCTACATCGTGGCTGCGGCCATCTTCATGCCGCTCACGGGTTTCCTGTCTGCGCGCATGGGGCGCAAGCGCCTGTTCATGCTCAGCGTGGTGGGCTTCACGATCACGTCCATGTTGTGTGGCGCGGCGCAGAGCTTGCCGCAAATCGTCATCTTCCGTTTGCTGCAGGGCGTGTTTGGTGCCAGTCTGGTGCCCTTGTCGCAATCAGTGCTGCTCGACAGCTATCCGCGTGAAAAACATGGCTCGGCCATGGCGATCTGGGGTGTGGGTGTCATGGTGGGGCCCATTTTGGGGCCCTCGCTGGGTGGCTGGTTGACCGAGTACTACAGCTGGCGCTGGGTGTTCTACATCAACCTGCCCTTGGGCATTCTGGCCTGGCTCGGCCTGGCCACCTTCGTCAGCGAAACACCGCTGGATGCCAAACGCCGGTTCGATCTGCTCGGCTTTGCCTTGCTCAGCGTGGCCATTGGCGCGCTGCAAATGATGCTCGATCGCGGTGAGTCGCTGGACTGGTTTGCGAGCCAGGAAGTGCTGATCGAAGCGTTGCTGGCCGCTGGCTGCATGTACCTGTTTGTGGTGCACATCTTCACGCACGACCACCCGTTTCTGGAGCCGGCCTTGTTCAAGGACCGCAACTTCAGTGTGGGCCTGGCCATGATTTTTATTGTGGGCGTCATCTTGCTGGCGACCATGGCCTTGCTGCCGCCGTTTTTGCAATCGCTCATGGGCTACCCCGTGATCGATGTGGGGCTGGTGCTGGCCCCGCGTGGTGTAGGCACCATGGTGGCTATGGTGGTGGTGGGCAAGCTCTCGGGCAAGGTCGACGCGCGCTGGCTGATTGCGGCGGGTTTGTCGCTCACCAGTTTGTCCATGTGGCAAATGACGCACTTCAACTTGATGATTCAAGGCTGGGACATTGTGCGAACCGGTCTGGTCCAAGGCGTGGGGCTGGGTTTTATTTTTGTGCCACTGTCCACACTGGCGTTCTCTACCCTGGCGCCCCGCTATCGCAACGAGGGCACCGCCCTGTTCAGCCTGCTGCGCAATATTGGTTCGAGCATCGGTATTTCGATCGTCATCACCTACCTGTCGCAGCGCGTGCAAATCAACCACGCGGTGTTTGCGCAATACATCACCCCAGACAACCTGGTACTGCGCATCGCTACCGAACAAGGGCTGCTCAACCTGGGCAGTCCACTGAGCCTGGCCAACCTCAATGGCGAGGTGACGCGCCAGGCAGCCACGCTGGCCTACTTGCAGGACTTCAGGCTCATGATGTTTGTGACCCTGATGGCCGTGCCTTTGCTGGTGTTTTTGCGGCCTCCGCGCAAACAAACAGCCAAACAGGCCGCTGGCGCAAGCGATGCGGCAGCCACGGCTGCACTGGAATAAACCTCTTGCTAAGATGCGCCGACATGGACAGTCTGCGCATCGATAAGTGGCTCTGGGCCGCACGCTTTTACAAAACCCGTTCCCTGGCGGCTGACGAAATCGGCAAGGGGCGGGTGCAGATCAACGGGCAAGACGCCAAGGCCTCGCGCGAGGTCAAAGTTGGCGACACCGTCTGCCTGCGCCAGGGCCACACCGAGCGCACGGTCAAGGTGCTGGGCATCAGCGCTGTGCGCGGCCCCGCACCCGTGGCTCAGCAACTCTACGAAGAAATCCCCGACAGCATTGCCAAGCGCACCCGCGAGGCCGAGCTCAACCGCCTGGCACGCGAGCCCGCACTCAGCATCACCCAGGGTCGCCCCACCAAGCGTGACCGGCGCGACATTCAGAAGGTCTGGAACGACCGCTGGAGCGCTAGCCTGGACTGATGGACAGCGGTCAAGCGCAATACCCCTGCAAAAAAGTCAATTTCATTTAGGTAAACGCATTTATCTATAGTAAATTACAGCCTTCGGAAAAACTGACCGATGGAGACACACGCATGGGTGCTTACGTCAACCCCATCTATCCCTACAAAGCGCCAGACGATCTGCGCGCCGAGCCGCCGCAGCGCCGCCCGCTGATCGTCATTGGCGCAGGCCCCGTGGGGCTGGCCGCCGCGATCGATGCACGCCTGCAAGGCCTGCCTGTGCTGGTGCTGGACGACGATAAAACCGTGTCAGTTGGTTCGCGTGCAGTCTGCTATGCCAAGCGTGCCCTGGAAATCATGGACCGCCTGGGCATGGGCGAACCCGCCGTGGACAAAGGCGTGAGCTGGAACATTGGCCGCACCTTCCTGAATGAAGAAGAGGTCTACCAGTTCAACCTCGTGCCCGATGCCGGCCACAAGCGCCCCGGCATGATCAACCTGCAGCAATACCACCTCGAAGAAATGCTGATCGCCCGTGCGCACGAGCTCGGCGCCGATATTCGCTGGCAGCACAAGGTGGTCCAGGTCACGCCGCAAGGGGACCACGTCAGCCTGCAGGTTGAAACGCCGGACGGCACCTTCGTCATCGAGGCCGACTGGCTGGTGGTGGCCGACGGTGCACGCAGCGGCGTGCGCCGACAGCTGGGCCTGGACATTGAAGGGCGTGTCTTCCAGGACCGCTTCCTGATCGCCGACGTGATCATGAAAGCCGACTATCCCGCAGAGCGCTGGTTCTGGTTTGACCCCCCGTTTCACCCCAACCAAAGCGTGCTGCTGCACAAGCAAAGCGACAACGTCTGGCGCATCGACTTCCAGCTCGGCTGGGATGCCGACCCCGAAGAAGAAAAGAAACCCGAAAAAGTCATTCCCCGCATCCAGGCCATGCTGGGCGACGAACGGCCCTTTGAGCTGGAGTGGGTCAGCATCTACACCTTCCAGTGCCGCCGCATGAGCGACTTCCGCCACGGCCACATTTTGTTTGTGGGCGATGCGGCGCACCAGGTCTCGCCCTTTGGCGCGCGCGGCGCCAACTCAGGCATCCAGGACACCGACGATTTGCTGTGGAAACTGGCCCTCGTCATTCAAGGCAAAGCACCCGACAAGCTGCTGGATACCTATGCGCTCGACCGCCAGTTTGCAGCGGACGAGAACATCATGAACTCCACCCGCTCGACCGACTTCATCACCCCCAAGAGCCGCACCAGCAAAACCTTCCGCAACGAAGTGCTGGCGCTGGCCAAGCACTACCCGTTCGCGCGCAAGCTGGTCAACTCCGGGCGCTTGTCGGTGCCGTCCTTCCTGACGCAGTCTCTGCTCAACACACCTGACGCTGACAGCTTTGCCGGCGTGATGGTGCCTGGCGCGCCCATGGACGATGCGCCTGTACAAGCCGCAGGCCAGAACAAATGGCTGCTTGACCACGCAGGTAACCAGTTCCGTGCGATGTTGTTTGTTGACGCACAACCGAGCGCCGATGTGCTGGCGCAGCTGCAAGCCCTGGCCGCAGACCCGATCGCTGTGCGCCCGCTCGTCATTGCGCCGCGTGCGCTGGATGTGCCCGGCATGGACATGTTGGTTGATGCACAAGGCTGGGTTGCCAAACGCTACGACGCTCAACCCGGCACCGCTTACCTGTTGCGCCCCGACCAACACGTGGCTGCGCGCTGGCGCCAGCTGGATGCTGCCCGCGTGCGCCAGGCCGTGGCCCGCGCCACCTGCAACTGACAAAGGGACCGACCATGCAAACCACTTTGCTCAATACCGCACCCAACTTCAACGAACCGGGTCGTCAGTTCTTTCGTGACTTCTCGCCCGGCGACGAGTTCTACGAAGCCCTCATCGACGCCCACAACGGCCTGAGCGACGAACAAAGTGAGGCCCTCAACGCTCGCCTCATTCTGCTGCTGGCCAACCACATTGGCGACTTGCGCGTGTTGCGCGAAGCGCTACAAGCCGCCAAAGCGACGGCCTGAAACAGGAGACCCTCATGAAACTCAGCAAAATCCACCACGTCGCCTACCGCTGCAAAGACGCCAAAGAAACCGTCGAGTGGTACGTCAAGCACCTGAACATGGACTTCGTGCTCGCCATTGCCGAAGACCAGGTGCCCTCCACCAAAGCGCCCGACCCCTACATGCACGTCTTTCTGGACGCAGGGCAGGGCAATGTGCTGGCTTTCTTTGAGCTGCCCAACTCACCCGAAATGGGCCGTGACGAAAACACCCCCGGCTGGGTTCAGCACATCGCGTTCGAAGTCGACAGCATGCAAACCCTGGAAGACACGCGCAAGCGCTTGCTCTCGGCAGGCATCGGCGTGATTGGCCCGACCAACCACACCATTTTCAAGAGCATTTACTTCTTCGACCCCAACGGCCACCGCCTGGAGCTGGCAGTCAATACCGGCACGCCCGAGATGTACAAAAAACTCGACGAATGCAAGTGGGACATGCTCAATGAGTGGGCCCAAACCAAGCGCGCACCCAAGCACGCCGCCTGGATGCACACGCAGGAATTTACCGAGTAAGGCCTGACACCAAGCTGCAGCAACTTCAGCGCTGCAGCTTGAACACCGCCGTGCCTGCACGCAGATTGGGCAGCACGCGTACCACCTCACCCAGTTGCAGACCAAACGAGTCGAGCACCCGCAAATTGTTTTTGCGCGCCAGCTGCGCAAAGTCGGCATAGGTGCCGACGCGGATATTGGGCGTGTCGTACCACTCGTAAGGCAAACGTTTGGTCACCGGCATGCGGCCTTTGAGCACGCTCAGGCGGTTGGGCCAATGCGCAAAGTTGGGGAAGGCCACAATCCCCATGCGTCCCACCCGCAACGTCTCGCGCAACATGACTTCGGCGTTGCGCAAGTGTTGAAGCGTGTCGATCTGCAGCACCACATCAAACGACTGGTCGGCAAACATGCCCAGGAGCCCTTGCTCCAGGTTCAGTTGCAACACATTCACGCCGCGCTCTGCGCAGGCCAGCACATTGGTGTCGTCCAGCTCCACGCCGTAGCCGGTGCAGCCGCGGTGCTCCTGCAAATACGCCAGCATGGCGCCATCGCCACAGCCCAGGTCAAGCACTCGTGCGCCTTGCGGCACCAGCTGGGCAATCGCCTGCATGGTCAAACGGTCGCTCATGCGGCACCTCCAGCGCGCAGGCCATCGGCCATGCGGTCAAAGTATGAACGCACCACACCCAGATAGCGCGCATCGTCGAGCAAGAAGGCATCGTGGCCATGGGGCGCATCAATCTCGGCATAACTCACATCACGCCCGTTGGCGATCAAGCCCTGCACAATCTCGCGGCTGCGCGCCGGCGAAAAACGCCAATCGGTGGTGAAACTCACCAACAAAAACTTGCACGTCGCACGCGACAGCGCTGCACTCAGGTCCCCGCCAAAAGCCCGCGCCGGGTCAAAGTAGTCCAGCGCGCGGGTGATCAACAAATAGGTGTTGGCGTCAAAGTACTCGCTGAACTTGTCGCCTTGGTAGCCACATCAATAACTTTTTTGAAATCACCAGAACTCGCCGACCACATTCCTGTTTTGTCTTCTCGTACTGTTTCGTTTGTGCTTTTTTCATCGTCATCGTTGAAAAAAACAATGTCTTTCATATTGAGTAATT
>JALRIL010000143.1 GCA_023255445.1 Limnohabitans sp.
ACATCGTGCGCCATGTGCAAATGGGCAAAAACGCGTGGAATGCCTCGATGGACGGCACACAGGAAATCGGTCTGGCCGTGCTGGCCACAACACTGTCCATCGTTGCAGTGTTCCTGCCGATTGGCTTCATGCAAGGCATCATCGGCAAGTTTTTCCACGAGTTTGGCATCACCATCGTGGCTGCAGTGTCCATTTCAATGTTCGTCAGTTTCACGCTGGACCCCATGCTCTCCAGCGTTTGGCATGATCCATCTATCCACGCCCATGGTGTGCAGAACAAGCCAGTGACTTTCTATAACCGCACTTTGGGTCGTATCACCGCCTGGTTTGAACAAGCCACAGACAAGATGAGCGATGGCTACCAGGCCATCCTGGCCTGGTCCCTGGTGCACAAGCGCAAAACCTTGCTGGCTGCTTTGGGTATATTCGCCCTCAGCATCGTCATGGTGCCTTTGCTGGGCACCGAGTTCGTCCCTAAAGCTGACTATTCTGAAACCACGGTCAACTTCCAGACACCCGTTGGTTCTTCGCTGGAAGCGACCGAGGCCAAGGCGCGCCAGGTCGAACAAGTCATCCGTGAAATGCCCGAAGTACGCTACACCGTGGCTGCGATCAACACCGCCAACGCTCAAGGCAAAAATAACACCAGTATTTATGTGCGTCTGGTGGACCGCAAGAACCGAACACGCAATGTGGACCAGATGTCGGCCCTGCTGCGCGATCGCCTGCAGCATATCCCCGGCATCACGGTGACCCATGTGGGCCTGCTCGATGCCGTGGGGGGCAACAAGCAAATCGAATTCTCGATCCTGGGCGCCGATCAGAAAGAGCTTGAACGCATCGCCCGTGACGTCATGGTCAAGATCAAAGGCATTGCGGGACTGGTTGATCTGGATTCCAGCGTCAAGGACAACAAACCCACCATTCGCATTGAGGTCCTGCGTGATTCGGCCTCCAACCTGGGCATGGGTACAGCGCAGATTGCTGGGCCTTTGCGCACCCTGATTGCCGGCCAGACCGTGGGCAACTGGCGCGCACCTGATGATCAAACCTATGACGTGAACGTGCGTCTGGCCCCGGAGGCTCGCAACCACACTGAAGATCTTCAGCGTCTGCCGTTAGTTACAGGCACTCAAGCTGACGGCTCTGCTCGCGTGGCACGTCTGGGACAGGTGGCTCGGATTTCAGAGTCCACAGGTTCCACACAAATCAACCGACGTGACCTCATGCGCGAAGTGGCCATCAATGCCAACACCTTTGGACGCTCAGTGGGTGAGGTTTCTGGTGATATACGCAAAGTTCTCGATACGCTTGAGCTGCCGCCCGGCTACCGTTACCAGTTTGGTGGCTCCACCAAAAACATGGCTGAATCGTTTGGCTACGCCCTGTCTGCGCTGGCCATGGCAGTGATCTTCATTTACATGATCCTGGCCAGCCAGTTCAAAAGTTTCCTGCAACCTCTGGCGCTCATGACCTCCCTGCCTTTGACCTTGATTGGTGTGGTTCTGGCCCTCATGCTGTTTGGCTCAACCCTGTCCATGTTCTCGATCATCGGCGTGGTCATGCTCATGGGTCTGGTCACAAAAAACGCCATCTTGTTGGTGGACTTTGCAATTCGTTCACGCGAGGCTGGCATGGAACGCACCGAAGCCCTGCTTCTGGCCGCCAAAGTGCGTTTACGCCCGATCTTGATGACCACCCTGGCCATGGTGTTTGGCATGGTGCCGTTGGCATTTGCCTTGAGTGAGGGATCTGAACAACGCGCCCCCATGGGTCAGGCCGTGATGGGCGGCGTCATCACCTCCTCCCTGCTGACCCTGGTGGTTGTCCCCGTGGTGTATTGCTATATGGACGATCTGGCTCAGTGGATGCGCAAAATCGCAGGCTTGCCCGCTTCGCGTCAGGGCCATGCGGGCGACGAACAGTAAAATTGGACAGAATCCGTTAATATACCCCCAGGAGTACATAATGCATACCAACGTGGATCTCGACAAGGCCCGCTTCAACATGATCGAACAGCAAGTGCGTCCATGGGAAGTGCTGGACGCTCACGTGCTGGAACTGTTGGATACGGTCCACCGCGACTTGTTTGTGCCGCCTACCCACCAAGCGCTGGCATACATGGACATGGAGATCCCGGTCGGCACAGGCCAGGGGCAAGTCATGTTGTCTCCGCGCATGCAAGCACGCATGGTGCAAGACCTGGGCTTGCTAGCCACCGACAAGGTGCTGGAAGTTGGCACCGGCACCGGTTTCACCGCAGCGCTCATGGCCAAGCAGTCCGAGCAAGTCCTGAGCCTCGAAACCGACGCGCAGCTGGCAGATCAAGCCCGTACCAACCTGGCACGCGCTGGCATCCACAATGTACTCGTGCGTCAGGCAGATGGCAGCCACGGCGCGGCGTCTGACGGCCCCTTTGACGCCATCATGCTCAGCGGTTCTGTCCCTGAGGTGCCGCAAAGCCTGCTCGACCAGCTCAAAGTGGGCGGCCGCTTGATCGCTATCGTCGGTCAGGAGCCCATCATGCGCGCCACCCTGATCACCCGCGTAAGCGACCACAGTTGGTCCACCACCCAACCTTGGGACGCCAACGCCCCCCGTCTAACGGGCTTTGTTGAACCCACCCGTTTCGAGTTCTGAACGTTATGCAACACCTGCCCCCCTCACAAGTTGAAACCTGGGCAAGCACCCAGGAGCAACGTCCTATCCTGTTGGACGTGCGCGAAGCCTGGGAATTGCAACAAGCCAGTGCCAAACCCGGCAACCTGGACCTGGTGCACATGCCCATGCACACCATCCCCGCACGCCTGCACGAAATCGATCGCACCCGCCCCGTGGCCTGCCTGTGTCACCACGGCGGTCGCAGCATGCAGGTGGCCGCCTTCCTGGAGCATCACGGCTACAACGTGATCAATGTCTCCGGCGGCATCCACGCCTGGGCGTCCCAGGTAGACCCCAGCATTCCGACGTACTGATTCGCCGACAAGAACGCACTTTTCCGACCAAAGGAAGCCTCATGAAACTGCGCCCCCTTCATCTTTCCCTGGCCCTGGCATGGGCCATAGCAGGCTCTGCACACGCGCAAAGCCTGCTGCAGATGTACGAAGCCGCCAAAGGCCACGACGCCACCTACGCAGCGGCCCGAGCGCAGGCTGAGGCCACCCAGGCCAAGGCTGCACAGGCCAAGGCGGCCTTGCTGCCAACAGTTGGCGCGGCGTACACCCAATCCAAAGTCAACAGCGAACGAGATGTTGACGGTGTGAGGATGGCAGAGTACACCGGCAAAACAACAGCCATCAGCGCCAGCATGCCCCTGTTCCGCATGGCCAACATCGCCAGCTTCCAGCAGGGCCAAAAGTCGGCTGCTTTGGCTACCGCCCAGCTCAGCGCTGCCGAGCAGGACCTGATCGTGCGCACTGCCCAAGCTTACTTTGACGTACTCACCAGCACGCAAGCCTTGGCTTCGGTCCAGGCTCAGAAGAAGGCTGTGGCCGAGCAGCTGGCCGCTGCCAGACGCAACTTCGAAGTTGGCACCAAAACCATTGTGGACACACGTCAGGCGCAAGCCCAGTACGACCTTGTGGTTGCACAAGAGCTCAACGCCGAAAACGACCTGCGCACCAAGAAGTTGGCGCTCGATCAACTGGTGGGCACCACCAACCAACAACCGCTGCCCCTGAACACGGCCAAGCCACTGCAAGCCCCCATGCCTGCTGATGCCGAGCAATGGGTGCAACAGGCTTTGGCCAACAACACCAACCTCAAGCAACTGCAAGTGGCCTACGATGTGGCCAAGCTCGAAACCACCAAGGCTCAAGCCGGCCATATGCCTACATTGGATTTGACAGCCTCGGTAGCCCAAAACCGCTATTCCGGACCAACTGCAAACCCAACGCCACCTGGCTCAACCACCGACAGTAACGTTCGCTCGGTTGGTCTATCGCTGAACATTCCTTTGTTCGCAGGCTTTGCCGTTCAAAACCGCGTCAAGGAAACCGTCGCTCTGGAAGAGCAAGCCCGCTCCAGTCTGGAAGCTGGTCAACGTTCCGTCGAGCAAGGCACCCGCACCGCTTACTTTGGCCTGCTCAGCGGCCTGAGCCAGGTCAAAGCGTTGGAGGCTGCGCTGGCCTCCGCGCAAAGCGTGGTGGATGCCACCAAGCTGGGCTACCAGGTGGGTGTGAACACCAACGTGGACGTGCTCAGCAGCCAAAGTCAATTGGCACAAACGCAGCGCGACCTGACGGCTGCACGCCACAACGTGCTTCTAGGGCAGCTCAAACTGCGTCAAGCTGCAGGCACCTTGGTGGCAGAAGACCTGAAAAACGTGAACGACTTACTGAGCAAGTAAATCGCGAACCAATGCAGCAGTCTTGGCTGCTGCTCCTTGATGGGCCCGGGCAAAGTCCCGGGCCTTGTCTTTGGCGCCGGCCAATGCTGTGGCCTGCGATGTTGCGAGCATCAACGCTTGCTGCCATGCTCCTTGCATATCCGCACACCGCCAGGCAACGCCGGCAGACAAGGCCTGCTCGGCCACCTCGGCAAAGTTGAAAGTGTGCGGCCCCAACAACACTGGGCAGCCACAGGCTGCAGCCTCGATCAGGTTTTGGCCACCCAAGGGGGCAAAGCTCCCACCCAGCAAGGCCACATCAGCCAGGCTGTAGTACAGCGCCATCTCGCCCAAGCTGTCGCCAAGCCAAACCGTTTGCGGATCGAAAGCCACGGGACCGCCCTCACCCCATTGACTGCGACGCGAAACCAGAAAGCCCGCTTGCTGCAATAACAGTTCAACCTCGTCCACCCGCTGAGGGTGGCGCGGCACAATCAAAACCTGCACTGCACTGATGAGGTAAGCCTGCACAGCCTCAAGCCACAACACTTCCTCACCCTCGCGACTACTGGCCAGCATGACCACCGGGCGTGGCATACGTTCGCGCCAGACTTTCGCCTGCACCACCTGCGCAGCGTCAGGCTGCGAATCAAATTTCAGGTTGCCGGTCACGGCTTGCACTCTGGCACCCAGCTGCTGCAAGCGCTGCGCATCGGCATCAGTCTGCGCCCATACAGCCTTCAAGCCTGCAAACACCGGTCGCATCAGACCTGCCCATCTCATGGCAGATTGCAAAGACTTGTCACTCATACGCGCATTGACCAGCGCCAGCGGCACATCAGCGCGGCGGGCTTGCCACACCAGGTTGGGCCAGACCTCGGTTTCCATCAATAAGCCGGCACGGGGCTTGAAATGCTGCAAAAACGCCTGCACCGCTCCAGGGGTGTCCCAGGGTTGCCAGACCTGTACATCGCCGGCGCGCAAATGGCGTACACCTTCTGCGCGGCCTGTGGCGGTACCGTGTGTCAGCAGTATGCGCACGCCCGGTAGTTCTCTGCGCAGCGCACTCAGCAAGACACCGGCTGCCCGCGATTCACCCAACGACACTGCATGCACCCACACCAACTCACTGCGCGACTCTGCAGGCTGGGTATAAACGCCAAAGCGCTCCTCCACTGCCACGGCATAACCCGGCTCGGCCACTGCTCGCTTGGCCAGCTTGCGGCGTAGCAAAGGCTGTGCAGCGCGGACCAGCAGGTTGTAGAGGGAGTGGTGCAAACCGCTCATGAACGCAGCGTCAGTGCGCGCTGGCGCCCACTTGCGCATCAGGCTTGACCGAGCGCAACAGCGCCAGCATGTCCGCCTCAATGCGATGCAACGCTGCTTCGGTCTGTCCTTCAAAACGCAGCACCAGCACCGGCGTGGTGTTGGAAGCGCGGATCAAGCCAAAACCGTCGGGCCAATCTACACGCAGACCGTCGATGGTGAACACTTTGGCCGGGGCTTTGAAGTGGTCACCCGCCAGCATCTGCAGCGCCTGCGTCACGCTATGTGGCTCGCCCTCAGCACAGGCCACATTGAGCTCGGGTGTGGAGAAGCTGGTGGGCAAGGCATTGAGCACCGCATTGGCATCGGGGCTGCGGCTCACGATTTCGAGCAAACGGCAACCAGCATAAGTGCCGTCGTCAAAACCAAACCAACGTTCTTTGAAGAAGATGTGACCGCTCATCTCGCCGCCCAGAGGTGAATCCACCTCTTTCATCTTGGCTTTGATGAGCGAGTGACCTGTTTTGAACATCAAGGCTTG
>JALRIL010000161.1 GCA_023255445.1 Limnohabitans sp.
AAGCTCGAGGGCAAGCTCAAGCAGGTCAAGCGCAACAAGTGGTGATCCGGACTTGATTCACGGCGCGGCCGCCGACGCCTGCATCGTGCCGGGGCCGCGCCTTTCCTTCGAGACTGGGGAGCAAGCAAATGTATAGCAAGACAAGAACCGCCTGGACCTTCCTGGCGCCGATGCTGCTGGTGTTGGCGCTGGTGGCGGTCTGGCCGCTGGGGCGAACCATCTGGTTCAGCTTCACCGACGCCAACATCAATGACATCGATGCCGCCCGTTTCGTCGGGCTGGAAAACTATTTCGGGGAATATGGCCTGTTCGCCAACCCCAATCACAGCGACGGCTTCTGGAACAGCGACTGGGGTCTGTCGATCCTGAACACGCTGAAGTTCTCGCTGGTGTCGGTCACGCTCGAGACCGCGCTCGGCCTGGCGGTGGCCATGCTGCTGAACCAGGAATTCAAGGGCCGCGCCTGGGTGCGCGCCGCCGTGCTGGTGCCCTGGGCGATCCCGACCATCGTCTCGGCCAAGATGTGGGGCTGGATGCTGCACGACCAGTTCGGCGTCATCAACCAGTGGCTGGTCGACGCCGGCCTGCTGGCGAGCAAGCTGGCCTGGACCGCCGACCCCGACTTTGCGCTCTGGACCGTGGTCGCGGTCGACGTCTGGAAGACCACGCCTTTCATGGCGCTGCTGATCCTGGCCGCGCTGCAGACCCTGCCCAAGGACTGCTACGAAGCCGCCAAGGTCGACGGTGTACACCCCTTGCGCGTGTTCTGGAAAGTCACGCTGCCCCTGATCAAGCCGGCACTGATGGTCGCGGTAATCTTCCGCCTGCTGGACGCCCTGCGCGTGTTCGACCTGATCTATGTGCTGACCTCCAACAACAACAGCACGATCTCCATGTCCGGCTTTGTGCGCCGCGAAATGGTGGACAACGGTTACATGGGCTACGGCTCGGCGGCCTCCACCGCCCTGTTCCTGATCATCGGCCTGTGCACCGTGGCCTACATCAAGCTGGGTCGCATGAAGATGACGGAGGAATGACCCCATGAAAACCCCTTTGCTCGGGCGCATCGCCCTGTACCTGGCCGCTGCAGTGGTCGTGCTGATCTCGGTCTACCCGTTTCTGTACGCGGTCACCACCTCGTTCAAAAGCGGCGCGGCCTTGTTCGAGCCCACCTTGTGGCCGTCTTCCTGGTCACTCATCAACTACATCTCGCTGTTCACCGTGGCTGAACAGCCCTTTGGCCGACACATCTTCAACTCCATTCTGGTCTCGATGCTGGTGGTGGTGATCTCGTTGTTCATCGGCGTGACGGCCGCCTATGCGCTGGGCCGCATCCAGTTCAAGGGCCGCGGCCTGTTGCTGACGACCGTGCTGTCGGTGTCGATGTTTCCGCAAGTGGCGGTACTGGCAGGCATGTTCGAGCTGATCCGCTTTCTGGGCATTTACAACAAGGCTTTGGGCCTCGTGTTGCCCTACATGATCTTCACCCTGCCCTTCACGGTGTGGGTGCTGACCACCTTCATGAAGCAGTTGCCCAAAGAGCTCGAAGAGGCCGCCATCATGGACGGCTGCAGCCCCTGGCGCATCATCAAGGACGTCTTCATGCCCCTGCTGTGGCCCGCCCTGGTGTCCACCGGCCTGCTGGCCTTCATCGCCGCCTGGAACGAATTTTTGTTCGCACTGACCTTTGTGCTCGACAACAACGAACGCACCGTGCCCGTGTCCATTTCGCTCATTTCGGGCGCCAGCAAATACGACATTCCCTGGGGCAACATCATGGCCGCTTCGGTCCTGGTGACTTTGCCGCTGATCGCGCTGGTGCTCATCTTCCAGAAAAAGATCGTTTCCGGTCTGACCGCTGGTGCGGTCAAAGGCTAACCCTTCAGAACTACACCCATGACTTCAAAAGCACCCAACAACAACTGGTGGCGTGGTGGCGTGATCTATCAGATCTACCCGCGCTCGTATCAGGACAGCAACGCCGACGGCATTGGCGACCTGCCTGGCATCACCGCACGCCTGGAGCACATTGCCCGCCTGGGCGCCGACGGCATCTGGCTCTCGCCCTTCTTCAAAAGCCCCATGAAGGACTTCGGCTACGACGTCAGCGACTACTGCGACGTGGACCCGATGTTCGGCACCCTGGACGACTTCAAGGCGCTGATTGCCCGCGCCCACGAACTCGGTCTGAAAGTCATGATCGACCAGGTCCTCTCGCACACCAGCGATCAGCACCCCTGGTTTGTGGAGAGCCGCGCCAGCCGTGACAACCCCAAGGCCGACTGGTATGTTTGGGCCAACCCCAAGGACGACGGCAACCCACCCAACAACTGGTTGAGTATCTTTGGCGGCAGCGCCTGGCAATGGGACACCCGCCGCTGCCAGTACTACCTGCACAACTTCCTCACCAGCCAGCCCGACCTGAACTTCCACCACCCCGAGGTGCAGCAGGCCCTGCTCGACTCGGTGCAGTTCTGGCTGGAACTGGGCGTGGACGGCTACCGCCTGGACACTGCCAACTTCTACTTTCACGACCAGCAACTGCGCGACAACCCGCCACGCGGCGAGCCGCGCCGTGACAACCCGGACCCAGCCGTCAACCCTTTCAACCCCTACGCCTGGCAGTGGCACCACTTTGACAAGAGCCGCCCCGAGAACCTGCCCTTTTTGCAAAAGCTGCGCGCCCTGCTCGACCAGTATCCCGACACCACCATGGTCGGCGAAATTGGCGATGACGACGGCCTGGCCCGTGTGGCCGAATACACCAGCGGCGGCGACAAGCTGCACATGGCCTACTGCTTTGACCTGCTCGGCGAGCCGCACAGCGCACCCTTTCTGCAAGGCGTGCTGCAGCGCTTCACCGACGTGGTGGGCGACGGCTGGCCTTGCTGGGCTTTGTCCAACCACGACTGCGTGCGCTCGGCCACCCGCTGGGGCGGTCCGAACCCCGACCCGCGGCTGCTGCGCCTGGCTGCAGCGTTTCAAGTCAGTTTGCGCGGCACCGTCTGCCTGTACCAAGGCGAAGAACTCGGCCTGCCCGAAGCCAACGTGGCCTTCGAAGACCTGCAGGACCCCTACGGCATCACCATGTGGCCCGAATACAAAGGCCGCGACGGCTGCCGCACGCCCATGCCCTGGCAGGCGGATGCCCCCAATGCCGGCTTCTCGGCAGCGCGCAGCACCTGGCTGCCCGTTGACGCCGCACACCGCGCCCTGGCGGTGGACCAGCAAACAGGCAAGCCGGGCAGCCTGCTGGGCTACTTCACCCAGCTGTTGGCCTGGCGCAAGCAGCAAGCCACTCTGGTGCACGGCAGCATGAAGGTCTGGCCCAGCCATCCGCAAGTGCTGGTGTTCGAGCGCGAACACGAAGGCCAGCGCGTGCTGTGCGCCTTCAACTTCAGCGATGCGCCTGCCAGCATCGACCTGCCTGCCGCCTGGCAAGCCGCCCGCACCTTGTCCGGCAGCGGCCTGACTGGCGGCCAGCACCAAGGCAGCGCCCTGCACTTTGAACCCTGGGGTGGCCTGCACCTGCAGGCCTGACGCCCGAACCGGAGGAACACAGCATGTCCCGCATCGAATTCAACAACGTCTGCAAGCGCTACGGCCCCAACCTGCCGCTGACCATCCACAACGCCAACCTCACCATTGAAGATGGCGAGTTCTGCGTGTTTGTCGGCCCCTCGGGCTGCGGCAAATCCACCCTGCTGCGCATGGTCGCGGGTTTGGAAGACATCAGCAGCGGCGATTTGTCGATCGCTGGCGAGCGGGTCAACGATCTGCCGCCCGCCCGTCGCGGTGTGGCCATGGTGTTCCAAAGCTACGCGTTGTATCCGCACATGACGGTGCGCGAAAACATGGGCTTTGGCCTGAAGGTGCTCGGATCGAATGCCGCCGAGATCGACAAAAAAGTGCGCGAAGCCGCTGACATTTTGCAGCTGACGCATTTGCTCGACCGCCTGCCCAAGGCTTTGTCGGGTGGCCAGCGCCAGCGCGTGGCCATTGGCCGCGCCATCGTCAAGGAGCCGCGCGTATTCCTCTTTGACGAACCCCTGTCCAACCTCGACGCCGCGCTGCGCGTTCAAACCCGCCTCGAAATCGCCAAACTGCACCACAACATCGGCACCGCGAGCATGATCTATGTGACCCACGATCAGGTCGAAGCCATGACCCTGGCCGACAAGATCGTGCTGCTGCGTGCAGGCGATGCGGTGCAGACCAAGGGCTCGATTGCTCAGGTCGGCTCACCGCTCACGCTGTATCACCGCCCGGCCAGCCTGTTTGTGGCCGAGTTCATTGGTTCGCCCAAAATGAACATCCTGGGCGGCACGCTGGAGCAAGCGGGGGCCGTCACCAGCCAGCTGCGCGTGCAGGGCACACCCTTCGCCGCTGCAGTGGACGCCACCCGACTTGCGCAAGCTGCCACCGTGTCCATGGGCATCCGCCCCGAAGACATGCGCCTGGCCGAAGGCCCCGGAGCCAACGTGTTGTCCGGCAGCATCGAACACATCGAAAAACTCGGCGAAGCTTCGCTGCTGTATCTGGGCACCCCCACGCCGGGCCACCTCATCACCGTCAAGGTCGAAGGCACCACCCGTCACCACACAGGCGACACCGTGCACGTGTTGTGCCCAGCCGAGTGCCTGCATGTGTTCGACGCCGAAGGCGACGCCTGCCACCGCACCCCTGAACTGCCTGCATGACCCTGCCCGCCTGAACCTGCGCCATGTCCCGCCGCTTGCCCATCGACTTTCGCACCGCTGTCGTCTACCAGATCTACCCGCGCAGCTTTTGCGACAGCAATGGCGACGGGATTGGTGACCTGCCCGGCATCACGGCCCGGCTGGACCACCTGCAGGCACTGGGCGTCAACGTGGTCTGGCTCTCGCCCATCTACGCCTCGCCGCAGGACGACAACGGCTACGACATCAGCGACTACCGCGCCATTGCGCCCGAGTTTGGCACGCTGGCTGACTTTGACACGATGCTCGCGGCCATGCACCAGCGCGGCATCCGCCTCATGATGGACCTGGTCGTCAACCACAGCTCCGACGAACACCCCTGGTTCCAGCAGGCCCGCAGCAGCCGCGACAACCCTTTCCACGACCACTACATCTGGCGCGAACCGCGCCGGGGAGCTGACGGCGAGCGCCAGCCACCGACCAACTGGGAAGCCGCCTTCAACGGCTCGGTCTGGGAATGGAACGAACCCACCGGCGAGTACTACTTGCACATGTTCAGCCGCAAACAGCCGGACCTGAACTGGGAGAACCCGCGCCTGCGCGGCGAGGTGTACGACATCATGCGCTTCTGGCTGGATCGCGGCGTGGACGGCTTTCGCATGGACGTGATCAACATGATCAGCAAGCCCTGGCGCGACGACGGCAGCCTGCCCGACGCGCCGGTGGTACGCCCCGGTTTCTTGCAGCCAGGTTTTGCGCAAAGCTGCAACGGTCCGCGCCTGCACGAATTCCTGGCCGAGATGCGCCGCGAAGTGCTCGACCTCTACCCCGGCTGCATCACCGTGGGCGAAGCGCCCTTGGCCACGGTCGAAGAAGGCCGCGCCCTGACCCACCCCGATACCGGGGCACTGAACATGCTGTTCCAGTTCGAGCACATGGACCTGGACTCGGTGGGTGGCCACGTGAGTGGCAAATGGGCACTCAAGCCGCTGAACCTGCGCGACATGAAGCGCACGATGCAGCGCTGGCAAGACGCGCTCGATGGCCAGGGCTGGAACAGCCTGTACCTGTCCAACCACGACCAGCCCCGGCCGGTTTCCCGTTTTGGCGATGACAGCCCCGAGCACCGGGTGGCCAGTGCCAAGATGCTGGGCACCTGGCTGCATGGTTTTCAGGGCACACCCTATGTCTACCAGGGCGAAGAGTTGGGCATGCGCAATGTTGCCTTCGATCGCGTCGAGGACTACCAGGACATCGAAATCCGCAACTACTGGCGCACCGCCGTGCTTGAACGCGGCGAAGACCCTGCCACCGTGCTGCGCAGCATCCACGCCAAGGGTCGCGACAACGCCCGCACGCCCATGCCCTGGCAGGCCGAAGCGCCACACGCCGGCTTCACGTGCGGGACACCCTGGCTGCCCTTGAATGGCGACTGGCCACAGGTCAATGCCCAAACCGCACTGCACGACCCCGATTCGGTGTTCCACCACTACCGCCGCCTCATTGCCCTGCGCCAGCAACACCCGATTCTGGCCATGGGCCAGACCACCTTGTTGCTGCCCGAGCACACCGCGATTTATGCTGTGCTGCGGGAATGGCAAAACCAGCATTGGGTGATCGTCACCAATTGGAGCAGCGCGGTGCACGAGGTGCCCTTCCCGTCCGAATGGACGACACGCCCCGCACAGCTGGTGCTGGGCAACCTGAGCGCGCGACGCGGACTGGGCGACGAACGCCATCGAGGCCCGACCGAGATCAAGCTGTCCGACCTGCAATTGCAGCCTTGGGAAGGCTTGATCGTGTCGCTGGGCTGAGACAGCCCTGGTACCCCTTTGCAACATGGATGTAACTCGACTTGCAAATAAGTTGAAACAAAGTTACATTCACTCTCCATTGATTCTTGTAACCCGATCACCCTCATGGCATTCGACCTCGTCTTCTTTGGTGGCACCGGCGACCTCGTCTGGCGCAAACTCATGCCCGCCCTGTTCCAGGCCTACCGCCACGGCACGCTGCCCGAAGGCGGCCGCATCATTGGTGTGGGGCGTGACGACCTCAGCGACCAGCAATACCGCGACAACATCCAGGCCAAATTCGCGCAAGTCGACGGCGACAAACGCCCCAACGACGAAGAGTTCGCCCGCTTTGCGGCGCTGCTGTGCTATGTGCGCATGGACCTGTCCAAGCCCGAAGACTACGCTGGCCTCAAAGCCCGCCTGGCCGAGCGCCAGACTGACAGCGTGGTCATGTACCTCTCGACCGCGCCCAGCCTGTTCACCACCGTGTGCGAGCAGCTCGCCGCCAGCGGCCTTAATACGGCCAAAACACGCATCGTGCTCGAAAAACCGCTGGGCCACGACCTGGCCTCCAACCGCGCCATCAACGCCGCCGTGGGCAAGGTCTTCAAAGAGCAACAGATCTTCCGCATCGACCACTACCTGGGCAAGCCCTCGGTGCAAAACCTGTTTGCGCTCCGCTTTGGCAACGCGCTGTTCGAGCCCCTGTGGCGTCGCGAACACATTGCCAACATCCAGATCACCATGTCCGAAGAACTCGGCGTGGAAAAGCGCGGAGGCTTCTACGAAGGAACCGGTGCCCTGCGCGACATGGTGCAAAACCACGCCCTGCAGCTGCTTTGCGCGATTGCGATGGAGCCGCCCATCAATGCCCACGCTGACGCCATCCGCGACGAAAAGCTCAAGGTGCTGCGCGCCCTCAAACGCTGGACGCCCGAAACCCTGAGCCAGCACGCCATCCGTGGCCAGTACGCTGCCGGCAATGTGTTTGGCCAGGCTGTACCCGGCTACCGCGACGAACAAGGCGTCAACCCCGCCAGCACGACCGAGACCTTTGTGGCTCTGCGCACCGAAATCGCCAACTGGCGCTGGGCCGGTGTGCCGTTTTATATCCGCACCGGCAAACGCATGGCCGCACGCGAAGCGCACATCGAGATCAATTTCCGCAACATTCCGCACCAGATCTTCCAAAGCCCTGCGGGCCAGGTGAACAAGCTGGTCATCCACCTGCAACCCAAGGATGGGCTGGAACTGCACCTCTTTGCGCAAGGCCAAAGCAAGCGCGGCGCCGGCAGCGGTAACCAGACCCTGACGCCCGTGCATCTGGACCTGGACTTTGACAGCCGATTTGGCAGCGAGCGCGTGGGCGCCTACGAACGCCTGCTGCTCGATGTGCTCGATGGCCGCCTCAACCTCTTTGTGCGCAGCGACGAGCAAGAAGAGGCTTGGCGCTGGGTCGAACCCATCTTGCAGCACTGGGCCGCCGACCCAGTGGGCCCGCGCCCCTACGCCGCAGGCACCTGGGGCCCCAGCGCATCGAGCGCCATGATCGCCCGCGACGGTTTTTGCTGGGGCGAGGAGAGCTGAAGACCGCTCCTACAATGGGCCCAACGACATACGGAGACATTCATGCTCGACCGCATCAAGGCATCGTTACCTTCCCTGGCCCCGGCTGAACAGCGCGTGGGCAAACTGGTGCTGGCTGATCCCCGTGCCTTTGCGAACCTGCCCGTCACCGAGCTGGCCGACCGCGCCCACGTGAGCAAACCGACCGTGGTGCGCTTTTGCCGCAGTATGGGCTACGACGGCCTGTCCGACTTCAAACTCAAGCTGGCCGGCAGCGTCAGCGAGGGCGTGCCCTTCATCCACCGCAGCGTGGACGTGGACGACAAAACCAGCGACATCGCGGTCAAGGTGATCGACAACACCGTGGCCGCATTTTTGAAGTACCGCAACGACGCCAGCTCCTTCGCGCTGGAGCATGCGGCGCAAGCCCTGGCCGCCACCCAGAAAACCAACCGCCGCATCGAGTTTTACGGCGTCGGCAACTCCGGCATCGTGGCGCAGGATGCCCAACACAAATTCTTCCGCCTGTGCCTCAACACCATCGCCTACAGCGACGGCCACATGCAAGTCATGAGCGCCTCCATGCTGCAGCCAGGC
>JALRIL010000171.1 GCA_023255445.1 Limnohabitans sp.
TTCCCCCACGGGAAATTCGACGCGACGGCCGGGGTCTGGTTATTCATGTTGCCCTGCGTTGCGCCCGTGTGGGTCACCTTCAGGTAGTTCACCAGGCCGTAGGGAGGCCCGAGCCGAACCATGTCGGCCATCTAGCGCCTCCCCTGCCTCGTCAGCAGACGTGACTCGCGACCCAGCCGCTCCGACACCAGCGTCGTCACGTTCTTCGCGATCATCTCCGTCAGCGCATCCCCGCCCCGGAACTCGATCACACCTGACACGCCTGCGCGTTCTGCGTTGCGCTCGGCAAAGTCAACCATGCGGAAGGCCACATCGCTGCCAAAGATGGGGGCGGTGGGCTCGTGTTCGTGGTCACGGGCTTCTTCGATCAGGCCTTGCCAGACGTGGTTCTGGAAGGGCAGCAGTTTTTCAAAGCCAAAGCGGCGGTGCAGGCCGGGCGCGATGCCACAGGCGATTTGCGCCGCTTCGATCGGGATGGTGCCGCTGCCGCAGCAGGGGTCGTACAGGGGCACGGTGGCGTCCCAGCCACTGGCCGCGATCATGGCGGCGGCCAGGGTTTCCTTCAAAGGCGCGTCGCCCTTGTCGGTGCGCCAGCCGCGCTTGAACAGGGGCTCCCCCGAGGTGTCGATGTAGAGGGTGAGGTGTTCGCGCGTCAAATGCGCGTAGATGCGTGCATCAGGCCACTGCGTTTCCACGCTGGGGCGCTCGCCACGCTTGGCGCGAAAGCGGTCAACCACCGCATCCTTGATTTTGAGCGCAGCAAAATTCAGGCTCTTGAGCGGGCTGTGCTGCGCGGTGATCTCGATCTTGAAGGTCTGCTTGGTGGTAAACCAGATCTCCCAGGCCACGTTGCTGGCAGCTTCGTACAGATCGGCCTCGCTGCGGTACGGTGTGTGCGACAGTTGCACCAGCACCCGCTGCGCCAGTCGACTGTACAGGTTCAGGCGCATGGCGTCGCGCCAGCTGGCGTTGACCACTACGCCACCACGGCCCGTCAGCAGGTCTTGGCCCGTGAGGCCGGTGAGGTGGTGCACCTCGTCGGCCAGGTATTCTCCGACCCCTGCAGCGCAGGGTAAAAACAATTGCAGTGAATTCACGTGGGCTTTCTCAGAGTGCCTTGCGCAGATTGGCGGGCGCGATTTTGAGCGCCTCGCGGTATTTGGCCACGGTGCGGCGTGCGCAATCGATGCCTTGCTCTTTGAGCATGTCAGAGAGCTTGCTGTCCGACAAGGGTTTGGCCGGGTTCTCGGCTGCGACCAGTTGTTTGAGCAGGGCGCGTACGGCCGTGCTTGATGCGGCATTGCCGCTTTCGGTGCCCAGACCTGAACCAAAAAAATACTTCAGCTCAAACGTGCCTTGTGGGGTGGCCATGTATTTGGCGGTGGTGACCCGGCTGATGGTGGATTCGTGCATGCCCAGCTCGTCGGCAATCTCGCGCAGCACCAAGGGTCGCATGGCCAGTTCGCCTTGAATGAAGAATTGACGCTGACGCTCCACAATGGCGCTGGATACGCGCAAGATGGTGTCAAAGCGTTGCTGGATGTTCTTGATGAACCAGCGAGCTTCCTGCAGCCGCTGCTGCAAAGCCTGGTGGCCATCACTTTTGCCGCCCCGCAATGCGCGAGCATAGATGTCGTGTACGCGCAGTTTGGGCATGACCTCAGGGTTGAGCTGCACACGAAATCGTGGTGGCAAACTGCGTGGCACCGTCGTGACGATCACATCAGGGACCACGATGTGCTGCTCCACTTGCACAAACGGACGACCAGGCTTGGGCTCAAGGGAACCAATCAATTGCAGGGCCTGTTTGGCCAGCTCGGCATCGATGCCGCACAGGCTGGCCAGTTTCTTGGTGTCGCGTTTGGCCAGCAGCTCCAGCGGTTGCTGACACATCAGGGCCGCCGCTTGCAAAGTGATGTCATTGGGCGTCTGGGTCAGGCGCGCCTTGAGTTGCAGTTGCAGACATTCGGCCAGGTCGCGAGCACCGACGCCCACCGGTTCGAGCGATTGCAGCAAGCCCAGCGCGACACGAAACCGGTGCTGTAGTTCGTCCAGGGTGTCCAGGTCCTCGCTGCCGGCCAGTCCTTGCGCCAGGCTCTCCAGGCTGTCTTCGAGGTAACCGTCATCGTTGAGCGATTCGATCAGGTAGCGCAGGGCCGCCTGGTCCTCGGGGCTCAGGCGCAAGGCCAGGGCCTGGCGGTGCAGGTGCGCGTGCAGGTCCGCCTGGCTGCGCGCCAGATCGAGGGCACTGGCTTTGTCCTCGTCGTGCTGGCGAGCAGGAGCGTCGCCACCCCATTCACTGTCGTCTGCCGACCATTCGACAGTGCCGTCGCCACCCCAGTCAGGGGCTTCGCTTTGCACGGCAAGGTCGGGCTCATGGTCTGAGCCCTGGTCCACGCTGACTTCGCTGATCTGGTCGCCCGTGCTGACGCGGGCATCGGCCTGTTCGAGGCCAAACGCCTCGCGGTCGTCGGCCTCAGTGTCCATTTCCAGGAAAGGGTTCTCGTCGAGCATGTGCTCGACTTCCTGACTTAGCTCCAGCGTCGACAGTTGCAGCAAACGAATCGATTGTTGCAGCTGGGGGGTCAGCGCCAGGTGCTGCGACATGCGCAGCGAGAGCCCGGGTTTCATGGACATGGATGCGCCTTACATCCGGAAGTGTTCGCCGAGGTAGACACGGCGGACATCGGCATTGGCAACGATGTCATCGGGCGAGCCTTCGGCCAGCACACGCCCTTCGCTGATGATGTAGGCCTGATCGCAAATGCCTAGTGTTTCGCGCACATTGTGGTCGGTGATCAGCACGCCAATGCCGCGCTGCTTGAGGAATGCAATGATGCGTTGAATCTCGATCACGGCGATCGGGTCAATGCCTGCAAACGGTTCGTCCAGCAAGATAAAGCGCGGCTGCGTAGCCAGAGCGCGAGCAATTTCAACGCGCCGGCGTTCACCACCTGACAGTGCGACAGCGGGGGAGTCGCGCAAATGGTCCACCCGCAAATCAGCCAGCAGCGCCTCGAGCCGTTGGTCAATCTCGCGTTCACTCAGTGGCTTGCCTTGTGCGTCGGTTTGCAGTTCCAGTACGGCACGGACGTTTTCGGCCACATTGAGTTTGCGAAAAATCGACGCCTCCTGTGGCAGGTAGGACAGGCCCATGCGCGAGCGTTTGTGGATGGGCATGCGCGTCACGTCCTGGCCGTCAATGTCAATGCGACCACCATCAGCGGGCACCAGGCCTACGATCATGTAAAACGAGGTGGTTTTGCCCGCCCCATTGGGGCCCAGCAGACCCACCACTTGGCCTTTGTTGACGCTGACCGATACGTCGTGCACCACCTGGCGGCTGCCGTAGGCTTTTTGCAGATGGCTGGCTTTGAGGCTGGAGAGGTTGTCAGGGGTCATCGTGCAGGGGCTGTCGAGGGGCTGGTGCGCAAGGGGGGGGCGGGTGTGTGGGTCGCAGGGCTGGGTGCAGGCACCTGCTCACGCGGTTTGAGGGTGGCTTTCACGCGCTGGCCCGGCGCACTGCCGGTGTTGTGCGCCTGGCCGTCGACGGTGTAGACCTCGGTGGTATTGTTGAAGACGATGGTGTTGCCTTGCACCCGGTCGGCGAGTTGCGTGCCGCGCAGAGTGCGCAGCTCGGCCCGCTTTTTCAGTGTCAGGACATCGGCCAGACTGTCGTACTGCGCCCACTCGGCCTCGCCTTCGACAAACTCGTCGAGCCCCTCACGCTTTTGACGAAAGAACACGCGCTCGCCAGGCGCCGGAGTCAGCTCGGCCAGCTGTCGGCCATCGGCAAACTGTTGGACCGTGACATGCGCTGCACGCAGCACCAACGTGCCCTTGGTGGCTACCACCTTGCCATGAAATTGGGTGATCTGCTCGGGCTCCTGGTGCCGCATGCTGTCAGCCTCGATGTTCATCGGGGCCTGGCGATCGGCTTTTTCGGCCTGCACAACCCCAGGGGTCAGCAGGCCGGCCATCAGGCAAAGGAGGAGGTAAAGGGTTTTGTTCATGTCGGCGCGATTCTTGCTTTTATTGTAGGCCGACACGGTAGCTGCACGCGTGTGCAGCCCTGATTTTTATGCAAAGGCGTCGCTCAACGTCCGCTTATGGCCAATGCGGCCAGGCTCTCGACCACTTGCAGGGCGCGGGGCATGCCGCCGGCCAGGGAGCCGTCGGTGTAGAAGCGTCCTGCGATACCGAAAGAGGGAACGCCTTCAATGCGGTACTCGTTTTGAAGCTGCGTGGCGCGTCGGACTTTGGCGGCGACACCAAAGGATTGGTAGGCCTGCTGGAATTTGACGGCATCCACACCGGCTTGCTGGCCCATCCAGCTCAGGATGTCCGCATCGGTCTTGAGCGGTTTTTTCTGAACGTGGATGGCGTTGAAGACCACGCTATGCAGCTTCTCGACCAGGCCCAGGGCTTCCAGGGCATAGTACAGACGCTGCTGGGGTGCAAAGTCCTCGCGAAAGGCAATAGGTACGCGCTTGACCACCAGGTTTTTGGGGGGGGCTTTCATCCATTGCGCAAATTGGGGCTCGAACTGAAAGCAGTGCGGACAGCTGTACCAGAAGAACTCGATCACTTCGACCTGGCCGGGGCCAGCCTCGGTAGGGACCTTCTGGCGCAGCTCGAAATAGTCGGTGCCTTCTTTGAAGCTACGTTGCTGGGCCCAGGCGCTGGTGCTGAGCAAGCTGGTGCCCATCAGGGCCAGGGCGAGATCTCGACGTTTCATGGGGGAGCTCCTGTGGAGGGTCAGCGCTGAACGCGGACCAGGGTGTTTTCGACGCTTTGTTTGTCCAGACGCGAGCGCATGGTCTCGGCAGCAGCTTTGGTGTCAAAGGGGCCCAGGCGGACGCGGTAAACGGTGCGTCCCGATTGCTCGCGCTCGGAGACTTTGGCATCAAAGCCTTGCAAAGCCAGTTTGGCACGCAGACCGTCGGCATCCTTGCTGGTGCGAAATGCCCCGACCTGGATGAAATAGCTGTACGGATCGACGGCCGGCTTGGCTTCTTCTGCGGGGGTGCTCAGGCCCGCCTGCGTTTTGGCCAGATCGCCCAAGGGGTCTGCGCTGACGGCAGGCGCCGGCGCGGGTTTGGAGGGCACAGCCGCTGGCGCGGGCACGGCTGCAGCAGCAGGCACAGCAGGAGGCGGTACCGCTGGCGTGTCGCCACTGGCTTGTGGCGTTTCAGCGGGTGTTTTGGGTTGGAACACGCTGTTGGGGTTCCAGTCTTTTTTGCTGTCACCTGATGCTTCATTGCCCGAAGTGCCCAGCTTGTTGGAGAAGGGGGTCGGCACTTTCATGACGTAGATGGCTACACCCAAGGCCACGCCCAAGCCAACCACCAGGCCAATGATGAACCCCAGAAACGTTCCCCCGCGTTGTGCATGCATCTTCATCACCCTTACATTGTCTGTGGAGCGCTAACCCCCAGCACGTTCAGGCCATTGTGCAGCACCTGTGCGGTGGCGGCGACCAAAGCCAGACGTGCGCGCTTGATGGCTTCGTCGTCAACCAGAATGCGCTCGGCATCGTAGTAGGAGTGGTAGAGCGAAGCGAGTTCGCGCAGGTAAAAGGTCACGTCGTGGGGAGCAAAGTCCTGGGCAGCGCTGGTGAGCATGACCGGGTATTGCGCGAGCTTGAGCATGAGCGCCTGCGCCTGGGGGCTCGTCAGAGGGGACAGGTCGGCCTTCACCAGCGATGCGACATCGCCGCCCTTGTCTCTGAAGGTGTTGAGCACCGAACAGATGCGCGCATGCGCGTACTGCACGTAGTACACCGGGTTGTCGTTGTTCTGGGCCAGCGCCAGGTCGATGTCGAAGATGTATTCGGTGTCCGGCTTGCGCGAAAGCAAGAAGAAACGCACCGCGTCCTTGCTGGTCCACTCGATCAGGTCGCGCAAGGTCACATAGCTGCCCGCCCGCTTGGAAATTTTGACCTCTTCGCCGCCGCGCATGACGCGCACCATGGTGTGCAGCACGTAGTCTGGATAGCCCTCGGGGATGCCCACGCCCGCGGCCTGAAGGCCTGCACGCACGCGGGCAATCGTGCCGTGGTGGTCGGTACCCTGGATGTTCACCACACGGGTGAAGCCGCGCTCCCACTTGGTGATGTGGTAGGCCACATCGGGCACAAAGTAGGTGTAGCTGCCGTCGCCCTTGCGCATGACGCGGTCCTTGTCGTCACCGTAGTCGGTGGACTTGAGCCACAAGGCGCCGTCGTGCTCGTAGGTCTTGCCCGCGTCGCGCAGTTTTTGCACGGCCGCGTCCACTTTGCCGCTGGTGTAGAGGCTGGACTCGAGGAAGTAGTTGTCGAACTTGACGTCAAAGGCCTTCAGGTCCAGGTCCTGTTCGTGGCGCAGGTAGGCCACGGCGAACAGACGCATGCCGTCCAGGTCGTTCACATCGCCGCTGGCGGTGAATTCTCTATCGTCCGACTTGACGGTTTTCTTCGCCAGAAAGTCATTGGCGATGTCCTGGATGTAGTCGCCGTTGTAAGCCGACTCGGGCCATTCGGCGTCGCCAGGCTTGAACCCCTTGGCGCGCAACTGGGTGCTGTGCGCCAGGGTGGCAATCTGAACGCCCGCGTCGTT
>JALRIL010000091.1 GCA_023255445.1 Limnohabitans sp.
GCGACCGCTCATGCGCTCGATGATGGCGTCGAAAGGCACGTCGATCTCGAGCACGTAGTCGAGCTTGACGCCGGCGGCCTTCATCGCGTCGGCCTGCGGAATGGTGCGCGGGAAGCCGTCGAACAGGAAACCGTTGGCGCAGTCGGGCTGGGCGATGCGGTCCTTGACCAGGTTGATGATCAGCTCGTCGCTGACCAGGCCGCCTGCGTCCATCACCTTCTTGGCTTCCAGGCCCAGCGGGGTGCCGGCCTTGACCGCGGCGCGCAGCATGTCGCCGGTCGAGATCTGGGGAATGCCGTACTTCTGGCAGATGAAGTTGGCCTGGGTGCCTTTACCGGCGCCAGGTGCGCCCAACAGGATCAGTTTCATGTCTCTTCCTTCTCTCGACGGGATCAAGGGTATTCACGCCTTGTACAGGCGAGAAGCAAACTCCGGGGAGGATAGCATGCAAGGCCTAATGCAGACTTACGCTGCCAGCAGACGACGCACGCGCTCCAGATCTTCGGGGGTGTCCACGCCGGGACCTGGCGCATGGTCGGTGATGTAGACGGCAATGGCATGCCCATGCCACAGCGCGCGCAGCTGCTCGAGCGACTCCAGCGTTTCCGTGGGGGCGGCTTGCAGTTTGGGAAACTGCTTGAGAAAGCCTGCGCGGTAGCCGTAAATGCCGACATGACGCAGCGGTGCGGGGTTGGGCAGGGCTTTGAAGCCGCTGTCCTGCTGCCCGTCGCGCCACCAGGGGATGGGCGCACGGCTGAAGTAATGCGCCAGGCCCTGACGGTCGAGCACGACTTTGACCACATTGGGGTTGAGAAAGTCGGGCAGGTTGTCGATGGCGTGGGCCGCCGTGCTCATGCTCGCTTGTGGGTGTTCGCTCAACAGGTGTGCCACCTGGTTGACCAGGGCTGGATCGATCAACGGCTCGTCGCCCTGAACGTTGACGACGATGTCCTCGTCACCCAGTCCCAGCAGAGAGCAGGCTTCGGCCAGTCGGTCGCTGCCACTGGGGTGGTCTTGACGCGTACGCAGGGCATGCACCTGATGGGCTTCGCAGGCCTGGACGATGCGTTCATCGTCTGCAGCGACCACCACGTGGCTGGCACCAGAACGTTGTGCCTGGCGCGCAACACGCACCACCATGGGCAGCCCGCCAATGTCGGCCAATGGTTTGTCAGGCAGGCGGCTCGAAGCCATGCGTGCCGGAATGATGACGGTAAAACGGGGGTGACTCATAGGGTCACGCTCAAGACGCGGTCGGTGCTGCGCGATCGGATTCTTCGTCGTTCAAGACGCGAGCTTCGTTTTCCAGCAGGATCGGAATGCCGTTGCGAACAGGGTAAGCCAGACGGGCGCTGCGCGAACGCAGCTCCTGACGTTGACGATCGTATTCAAGAGGCCCTTTGGTCACGGGGCAAACCAGCAGTTCAAGGAATTTGGAGTCCATGCCTAATCATAGCGGCTTGCTAGTTTCGACTTGGCCAATCCAACGATCGAGCGCCGCATGAAACGCCTCGGGCAAGTCCAGCTGCAAAGGCACGGCCAGCACCTGGGGGTGTTGGGGCCAGAGTTTGACGGCATCCTTTTCGGTGCACAGCACCAGTGAGCCATCGGTTGGTGCTGACCAGTGGCTGAAGTCGGCATGGTCAGGCCAGGCCTGTGTGTGCGCCAGGGTCAGACCTTGCTGGCACAGCATCTTGAAAAAAGCGTCGGGTTTGGCGATGCCAGCCACGGCGTGGACAGGCCTGGTCTTGAGGACGTCCAGAGGCGTTTGAGCGCCGGTGGCGTCTACCGCATAGGGGGTCAGATGCCGGGTCATGGCAAAGGCTGCAACCGGAGCCTGTGCCGGGCAAGTGCCACTGTACAGCAGCATGTCGGCCTTGCGGGGCCAGGGCTCGCGTAAGGGGCCCGCGGGCAGCAGCCAGCCATTGCCCACGCCGCGTTCGTCCATGACCAGCACCTCCAGGTCGCGGTCCAGTGACAGGTGTTGCAGGCCATCGTCACAGACGATGTATTGCACCTCGGGATGAGCTTTCAGCAAGGCTTGGGCAGCCTGGGCACGCTGGCTGCCCACAAACACCGGCACACCCGTGTGGCGGGCGAGCAGCAGAGGTTCGTCCCCCACCTCGCTGGCCAGGCTGTAAGGGTGCACAGCAAGCACACCCTGGCGTGTTCGCCCATGCCCGCGCGACACAATGCCCACTGCGCGTTGCCGCGCAAGCAAGTGCTCGACAATGGCTTGGGTGACCGGGGTTTTACCGGCACCCCCAGCCACCACATTGCCCACCACGATCACGCGGACCGGTAAACGCTTAGAGCGGACCCATTGCAACCGGTAAGCCCACAGACGCAAACGCACGAGCAGGCCATACAAGGCAGCCACCGGGCGCAAAGCCCAGGCAGACAGTCCACGGGAGTGCCAGACGCGAGGCAGCCAGTTGTGCAGCCCTTGCCCTGGAGTCTGACGGGGTGGGCGGGTCATGTCCTTACTGCCCGCTGCCCTCGCCGGTTTGGGTGGCAAAGGTGATGCGGTTGAGTCCGCTTTGGCGTGCCGCCTCCATGGCGGAAATCACCGATTGGTGGCTCGCCATGGCGTCTGCGCTGATCACCAGCGTGGTCTCAGGCTGCGCCAGAGGTGCCAGTGCGCGACCGAGCGCAGCTGTGCCTGCCGAGGGAACAGGGGACTTGTTGATCAGGTAGGCGCCTTTGGCTGTGATCGACAGGACGATCAGCTGTGTGCGAGGTGTTTCCTTTTGGACATTGGCCGAAGGCAGCGTGAGGTTAATTTCGGTCATGCGCGACCAGGTGGTCGACAGCATGAGGAAAATCACGATCACCAGCAGCACATCAATGAACGCGATCAAGTTGATCTCGGGCTCGGTGGTGGTGCGGGAATGAAATCGCATGGGCTTGACCGATTAACCGCGCAGTTGACGCAGGTGGCGCGCAAAGCGCTCCGCGCTCGATTCCAGGGCCAGAATCTGGCGATCGACTGTGGCGCGGAAATAGCGCCAGGCCATCAGAGAGGGGATGGCTACGATCAAACCAAACGCGGTGTTGTACAAGGCGACCGAAATGCCGTGGGCCAGCTGCACGGGCTGGTTACCCCCCACAGCCTGGTCGGCACCAAAAATCTCGATCATTCCCACCACCGTACCCAGCAGACCCAAGAGCGGAGCTACCGAGGCCAGGGTGGCGAGTGCCGGCAAGAAGCGCTCAAGTTGCTGTGCGGTTTGGCGCCCTTGTAATTCCATACGCTCGCGGATGCGTTCGTCGCTGGCGCGGGGCTCCTCATGCAGACATTGCAGGGCGCTGGCGAGCACCTGGCCCAGTGGGCTGGATTGACCGAGTTTCTGGATGGCTTCGCCGGACGGAAAACCTTTGCGAGTCAGATCAACAGTTTGCTGCAGCAAGGTGGGGGGCAAAACGCGTTCGTCACGAAGCTGTAGGGTGCGCTCGATGATCAGGGCCAGGGCCAGAATCGAACATGCAATGAGGGGCCAGATGGGCCAACCGGCGGCGGCAATGATGGACAGCAAAATCCGTTTCCTTCCTGAGACAGCAATGTTGTAGCTTTGGGCTGCATTATGGCCGATGGCTCCCGTCCCAAGCGAGGTCAGGCAACACACGAAACCTGTGGATAACTTTGTGAAGAACTCGGCTGTCCCAGTCCTGGTGCGCTGAGCATATGATTCTCGAATTGATGACCTTGGTTTTCATGATTGAAAAAAATCATTTAAAATCAATGAGTTAAATTGTTTCCAAATGTGTTTCACATAAAATCGCTGCCCTCGCAGCTGGATGAGCCGTTCTGTGGAACACTTTGAGCCGACAGACCAAGGCTTGCCGCCGACAATCGCCGTAAAACACTGATCAAACCTGAGCATGTCTTTTATTCAAGAAGCCCATTCAAGCCGCGCATGGACGGTGGCGGCCCTGTGCCGAGCGGTGGCAGACCAGCTCGATGCCCGCTTCAACCCGGTCACGGTGCGTGGCGAGTTGTCGGGTTTTACCCGTGCGGCCAGCGGGCATTGCTATTTCTCGCTCAAGGATGAAGGCGGTCAGCTGCGCTGCGCGATGTTCCGGCGAGCTGCCATGCAGTTGGACTTTGAGCCAAGAGAGGGGGCCTTGGTCGAAATCACGGGGCGCCTGGGGGTGTTCGAGGCGCGTGGAGACCTGCAGCTGGTGGCTGAAAGCATGCGCCAAGCTGGCCAGGGTGCTTTGTACGAGCAATTTTTGCGTTTGAAATCCAAGCTGCAGGCCCAAGGCCTGTTTAACGCTGAGCGAAAGCGCAGCTTGCCGGGTTTTGTACGCCATGTCGGCGTAGTGACTTCCTTGGGGGCCGCTGCTTTGCACGATGTGGTCACGGCCTTGCGCCGGCGTGCGCCCCATGTGCGTGTGACGGTGGCGCCGGCCTTGGTGCAGGGGGCCGCGGCACCTGCGAGCCTGATTCAGGCTTTGCAAGACCTGTGGCCTTTGGCCGCAACACGCGTGGATCCTGTGCAGGCCATTTTGCTGGTACGTGGCGGGGGTTCACTAGAGGACCTGTGGGCGTTCAACGACGAAGCGCTGGTGCAGACGGTGGTGCAAAGCCCGGTGCCGGTGGTGGCCGGGGTGGGGCATGAAACCGACTTCACCATGGTGGACTTTGTGGCCGATGTGCGTGCGCCTACTCCCACAGCTGCGGCCGAGTTGGTGGCCGGCTCGCAGGCGCACGCTCTGGAGCAATTGCAAGCCTTGCAGCACAGACTGCATCGGTCCACACATCGGCACATGGAGCGGCAGGCGCAACGTCTGGATGGCCTGTCCTCGCGGTTGAGTCGCCCGCAGGCGCTGCTGATGCAGCAACAGCGCTGGCTCGACAGGCTCGGTGAGCGACTGGGCACCAGCCGCGGCAGCCGCCTCATGCAAGAGCGTCACCGCTTGCAACGCTTGCAGGATCGTCTGGGCAGCGCCATCAAAGGACAAACGATTGGTCACGTTCAGCGCCTGGAGCATTTGGATGTGCGACTGAAGTCGCTGGACCCACATCAGGTTCTGGAGCGAGGCTATGCCTGGCTCAGCGATGAGCAAGGCCAGGCCATCAGCAGCGCAGCCCGGCTGCAAGCTGGGCAAATCGTGTCGGCCACTTTGGTGGACGGACAAGTGCCCATGCAGGTGTTGACCCAGGGCTGAAACCCCTTTGCAGCCCATGGGCAGTCCTCTGCCTCTAAAATGCGTTTTTTAAACCGACCCTTTACCCTCAGAGGACACCATGGAACATACCTTGCCCGCACTGCCTTACGCCATTGACGCTCTGGCACCTCACTACAGCCAGGAAACCCTGGAGTTCCACCACGGCAAGCACCACAACGCTTACGTCGTGAACCTGAACAACCTGCAAAAAGGCACCGAATTTGAAAACATGGACCTGGAGTCCATCGTCAAGAAGTCCAGCGGCGGCATCTACAACAACGCGGCCCAAATCTGGAACCA
>JALRIL010000085.1 GCA_023255445.1 Limnohabitans sp.
AAACGCGCGCACATTTGCATGTGAAGTGGCTAAGATAGTAATGATGAGCTACGGCTATGGCTAAAACGAAAGGGGCGCCAACTATGAATTATTACGCGTCGGGCGTCAAGCCGTCGGCGACTCGTAATAGCAGCGCGAAGACTTCAAGCGCCTGGGCGTGCTGGGCGACTGGGAGCGCCCCTACCGCACCATGGACTTTGCCAACGAGGCCGGTGAAATCCGCGCCTTCAAGCAAGTCATCGAGCGTGGCTTCGTGTACCGTGGGCTCAAACCCGTGTACTGGTGTTTCGACTGCGGCTCGTCCCTGGCCGAATTCGAAATCGAATACGCCGACAAGCAAAGCGACACACTCGACGTGGCGTTTGAAGCCGATGACGCAGCCGCGCTGGCCAAGGCCTTTGGACTGAGCGCTTTGCCGGGTGACGGCAACAAGAAAGCCTTCACCGTCATCTGGACCACCACCGCCTGGACCATTCCCGCCAACCAGGCGCTTAACGCCCACCCCGAGCTCGAATACGCTTTGGTCGACACCCCACGTGGCGTGTTCATGCTGGCTGCCAGCCTGGTCGAGAAATGCTTGGAGCGCTTCGGGCTTGAAGGCCAGGTGATCGCCACCGCCAAAGGCGAAGCCCTGCGCGGTCTGGTGTTCCGCCACCCGCTCTACGACGTCGACGCCACCACCGGCCCCTACAGCTACAAGCGCCTCTCACCCCTGTACCTGGCCGACTACGTGAGCGACACCGACGGCACCGGCATCGTGCACTCGGCCCCCGCCTATGGCCTGGACGACTTCAACAGCTGCGTGGCCCACGGCATGGCCTACAACGACATCCTGAACCCGGTGCAGGGCAACGGTGTCTACACCGAGGAGCTACCCTTGTTTGGCGGCCTGCACATCTGGAAGGCCGTGCCCCGCGTGCTCGAAGTGCTGGCGCAAAGCGACCGCCTCATGGCCACGCAAAAAATCACCCACAGCTACCCGCACTGCTGGCGCCACAAGACGCCCGTGATCTACCGCGCTGCGCCGCAGTGGTTCGTGCGCATGGACGAAGGCACCGGCGTGTTCGAAGACCCGGCGCAAAAACCCACCAAAACCCTGCGCCAGATCGCGCTGGACGCCATCGAGCAGACCAGCTTCTACCCCGAAAACGGTAAAGCCCGCTTGCGCGACATGATCGCCAACCGCCCGGACTGGTGCATCTCGCGCCAGCGCAGCTGGGGCGTGCCGGTGCCTTTCTTCATCCATCAGGACAGCGGTGAGCTGCACCCGCGCACACTGGAGATCCTGGACCAGGCCGCAGCCATTGTGGAAAAAGGCGGCATCGAAGCCTGGAGCCGCGTAACGACCGAAGACATCCTGGGCGCAGCCGACGCGGTGCACTACACCAAGAGCACCGACATCCTCGAAGTCTGGTTCGACTCCGGCTCCACCTTCCGCCATGTGCTGCGCGGCAGCCACAAGGATGCCTACGCCCGCGCCCCGTACCACGAGAGCGGCCCCGAAGCCGACCTTTATCTGGAGGGCCACGACCAGCACCGCGGCTGGTTCCACTCCTCGCTGCTGCTGGGCTGCGCTCTGGAGGGCCGTGCGCCCTACCGTGGCCTCTTGACCCACGGCTTTGCCACCGACGGCCAGGGCCGCAAGATGAGCAAGTCGCTGGGCAACACGGTCGACCCGCAAAGCGTGACCAGCAAGATGGGCGCCGAGATCGTGCGCCTGTGGGTGGCCAGCACCGACTACTCGGGCGACCTGAACATCGACGACAAAATCCTGGCCCGCGTGGTCGACGCCTACCGCCGCATCCGCAACACGCTGCGCTTCTTGCTGGCCAACGTGAGCGACTTTGACCCGGCCAAAGACACCGTGCCGCTGGATCAAATGCTGGAAATCGACCGCTACGCCCTGGCCCGCGCCACCGAGCTGCAAGCTGACATCCTGCGCCACTTTGACATCTACGAGTTCCACCCGGTGGTCGGCAAACTGCAGGTGTATTGCTCGGAAGACCTGGGCGCGTTTTATCTGGACGTGCTCAAGGACCGCCTTTACACCACCGCGCCCAAGAGCCTGGCGCGCCGCAGCGCCCAAACCGCCCTGTGGCAGATCACCCACGCCATGCTGCGCTGGATGGCGCCTTTCCTGTCCTTTACCGCCGAAGAAGCCTGGAAGACCTTGGGCACCTCGCCCTCGATCTTCTTCGAAACCTTCGCCACGTTCGACACCCCTGACGCCGCCTTGCTGGCCAAGTGGGCCCGCATCCGCGAGATTCGCGACGTGGTCAATAAGGATATTGAAGCCGTGCGCGCCGAGGGCAAAGTGGGCGCTTCGCTGCAAACCAACATCACCCTGACGGCACCCGCCGCCGACCACGCGCTGCTGACCAGCTTGGGCGACGATCTCAAGTTTGTGTTCATCACCTCCAAAGTCACGCTGCAAGCCGGTGACGCGCTGGCAGTTCAAGTGGCGGTAAGCGAAGCCACCAAGTGCGAGCGCTGCTGGCACTACAGCGACGATGTCGGTCACGACAGTGCGCACCCCACCCTGTGCGGGCGCTGCACCAGCAACCTGTATGGCGCGGGCGAAGCCCGCTCGGTGGCCTGATCGCCATGGCACGCGGCAAAGGCGCACGCTCGGGCTGGCTGCACTGGCTGGGCATTGCCGTACTGGTGGTGCTGTTTGATCAGTTCACCAAAGTCCTGATCCTGGGCAGCTTTCAGTACGGCGACAGCATGACGGTCACCTCGTTTTTCAACTTGGTGCGTGCCCACAACCACGGCGCAGCGTTTTCGTTCCTGGCCGGTGCAGGCGGTTGGCAGCGCTGGTTTTTCACTGGCATTGGCGTCGTTGCCACGCTGGTCATGGTCTGGCTGCTGCGCAGCCATGCGGGCCAAAAACTGTTTTCCTGGGCCATCAGCCTGATCCTGGGCGGTGCCGTGGGCAATGTGATCGATCGCCTGCTGCACGGCTATGTGGTGGACTTTCTGGACTTTCACTGGGCCTTTCTGGACAGCATGTTCCACGCTGGGCACTTCCCGGCCTTCAATGTGGCTGACAGCGCCATCACCGTGGGCGCAGGCCTCTTGATCCTGGACGAGCTGCTGCGCGTGCGGCGCGGACGTTAAGCGGTTAAGCTCGCGTTTTTGAACATCTGACTTCGCTGAGGGAGACAACCCATGCCCGCTTTGCTGCCCACTGTTGATCCTGATGGTTTGCTCGAGTTTTCGGTGGTCTACACCGACCGTGCACTCAACCACATGTCCAAACGATTTGCTGGCGTGATGACCGACATCTCGCGCATGCTCAAGGATGTGTACAAGGCCCACAGCGTGGCCTTGGTGCCAGGCAGCGGCACCTTTGGCATGGAGTCGGTCGCCCGCCAGTTCGCCACCGGCCAGCATGTCATGGTGATCCGCAATGGCTGGTTCAGCTTCCGCTGGACACAGATTTTTGACATGGGCCAGATCCCCAAGAGCCACACCGTACTCAAGGCCCGCCGCGTGTCCAACGCACCGCAGGCGGCCTGGACGCCTGCCCCCATTGCAGAAGTGCAAGCCGCGATTGCGGCCGAAAAACCCGCGCTGGTGTTTGCACCTCATGTGGAAACCGCCGCCGGCATGATGCTGCCCGACGACTACCTGAAAGCCGTGGCCGATGCGGTGCACGCCGTGGGCGGCCTGTTTGTGCTGGACTGCATTGCCTCGGGCGCGATGTGGGTGGACATGCAGGCGACGGGCGTAGACATCTTGATCAGCGCGCCGCAAAAAGGCTGGAGCAGCTCTCCTGCCTGTGCCATGGTCATGATGAGCGAACGCGCCCGCAAAGTCATCGACGCCACCACCAGCACCACCTTTGCCGCCGACTTGAAAAAGTGGCTGCAGGTCATGGAGACTTACGAAAGTGGTGCGCACATGTACCACACCACCCTGCCCACCGACGCCTTGCAACGCCTGCAGCAAACCATGCTGGAGACCGAGGCCTACGGCTTTGCCAAGGTGCGCGAAGAACAAATGGCGCTGGGCGCTGCCGTGCGCGGCTTGCTCAAGGAATACGGCTTTGCCAGCGTGGCCGCGCCCGGCTTTGAAGCCCCGGGCGTGGTGGTGAGCTACACCACCGACCCAGATATTCAGAACAGCAAGAAGTTTCTGGCCCAAGGCTTGCAGACCGCGGCAGGTGTTCCCTTGCAGTGCGACGAACCCGCAGACTTCTCCACCTTCCGCATGGGCCTGTTCGGCCTGGACAAGTGGCACAACGTGGAACGCACGCTGGGCCAGTTACGCCAGGCGCTGGACGCCGTGGCGCCCAAGCAAGCTTTGGCGGCTTGATCACTCGGCGGTGAGGTCGTGCGCCGGGTGACGATTTCTGCGTACCCCGCAGCATGAGGAACCCGGCGTGCGACTGTGCCGCCGAGTCCTTGTGGAACTCAAAGCGTCAGGATCGTGCAGCCCGTGGTCTTGCGGGCTTCCAGCGCACGGTGCGCTTCCTGCACCTGCGCCAGCGGGAAGGTCTGGTCAATGTGGATCTTGACCTTGCCTGAGAGCACCACATCAAACAACTCGTCGGCCATGTGCTGCGTGCGCTCGCGCGTGGCAATGTGCGTGAACAAGGTCTGACGCGTCACATACACCGACCCCTTGGGGCCCAAAATCGCGGGCGAGAACGGGTCCACCGGACCGGACGAATTGCCAAAGCTCACCATCAGGCCAAAAGGCTGCAGGCAGTCCAGCGACTTGTCCCAGGTGTCCTTGCCAACCGAGTCGTACACCACCTTCACGCCCGCACCCCCGGTGATTTCCTTGACGCGTGCGCCAAAGTCTTCAGTGGAATAGTTGATGCAGAACTCGGCGCCGTTGTCGCGAGCCAACTGGCACTTGGCATCGGTACCGGCGGTGCCGATCAAACGCAGCCCCAGCGCCTTGGCCCATTGGCAAACGATCAATCCCACCCCACCCGCAGCCGCATGGAACAACACAAAATCGCCGGGCTGCAGCGCCTCGACCGGCTTGACGCGGCGCAGCAGGTACTGAGCTGTCAGACCTTTGAGCATCATGGCCGCGCCGGTTTCAAACGAAATGCCATCGGGCAACTTGCACACGCACTTGGCCGGCATCACGCGCTCTTCGCAATAGCTGCCGGGCGGCATGCTGGCGTAGGCCGCGCGGTCGCCCACCTTCAGGTGCGTGACGCCCTCGCCCACGGCCTCAACCACACCCGAAGCTTCCATGCCCAACTGCAGGGGCATGGCATTGGGGTACAGGCCGGTGCGCTGGTACACATCAATAAAGTTCAGGCCCACGGCCTTATGACGGATGCGGATCTCGCCGGGACCGGGTTGCCCCACGGCCACATCAACAAGTTTCATGACTTCGGGACCACCGGGTTGGTCAATCTGAACGGCCTGGCTCATGGCTTTGCTCCTTTGGGGATGTGCATCAAAAACAAACGCAGACTTTGCCACGAAACGGCAGTGCCTGCATGGCCGCACAGACAGATGGGTGACACCCACCCTCAAGCCCCGGGACAAATGCCGCTACAGTGCGGGCATGCACCACAAACTCACCCCCGCGACCGCGCTTTGGCTGACCATTCCCCCCCTGCTGTGGGCGGGCAACGCCGTCATGGGACGCATGGTGGGGCCCTTGGTGCCTCCCATCACCTTGAATTTTTTACGCTGGCTCGGTGCTTTGTTGATTTTGCTGCCGCTGGCCCCTGGCCTGCTGCGCAGCGGATCGGGCCTGTGGAGCCATTGGAAGCGATTTGGCCTGCTGGGCCTGCTGGGCGTGGGCTGCTACAACGCGCTGCAGTACCTGGCGCTCAAAACATCTTCACCCATGAACGTGACCTTGGTTGCAGCCAGCAGCCCGGTGTGGATGCTGGGCATTGGCGCGCTGTTTTTCCAGGCACAGGTGCATCGTCGCCAACTCATGGGAGCGGCCTTCTCGCTCATGGGCGTGGCCGTGGTGCTCTCGCGCGGCGATATCGCGCACCTGCTGGACGTCAAGTTCGTCATTGGCGACGTGTTCATGCTGCTGGCTACCGCCTGTTGGGCCTGGTACAGCTGGCTACTTTCGCGCCGCGATGAACCCGACAGCATTCGCAGCAACTGGGCCGCCTTCTTGCTGGCGCAAGTCATTTACGGCCTGGGCTGGTCCGGGCTGTTTACCGCCATGGAATGGGGCACCATCGACGCCCACATCCAGTGGGGCTGGCCGCTGGCAGCTGCGCTGGTGTTTGTGGCCGTAGGCCCGGCCGTGGTGGCTTACCGCTTTTGGGGACTGGGCGTGCAGCAAGCCGGGCCGGCCGTGGCCGGGTTCTTTGCCAACCTCACACCCTTGTTTGCCGCTGTGCTCTCCACCCTGGTGCTGGGCGAAGCGCCGCACCTGTACCACGCCGCTGCGTTTGCGCTGATCGTGGGTGGGATTGTGGTGTCGTCCAGGCGTTAAGAGTTAAAACGTCCCCGGATACAAGCCCCCATCGGGCAGGATGTTTTGTCCATTGATGTAGCCCGCATGCTGACTGCATAAAAATGCGCAGATGGCGCCAAACTCTTCAGGGTTGCCAAAGCGCTTGGCCGGGATTTGCGCGGTTTGTGCATTGCGCACTTCGTCCAGGCTCTTGCCGGTTTTTTGCACTGCGCCTTGCAGCGTGGCGGCCAGGCGGTCGGTGTCAAACTTGCCGGGCAGCAGGTTGTTGATGGTCACGCCTTTGGCAGCCACACCGCTGCGGGCCAGGCCGGCCACAAAACCCGTCAGGCCGCTGCGGGCACCGTTGGACAAACCCAGAATATCAATCGGTGCTTTGACCGCACTGGAGGTGATGTTGATGATGCGTCCAAAACCGCGTGCGGCCATGCCGTCCACCGTGGCCTTGATCAATTCAATGGGTGTGAGCATGTTGGCGTCCACGGCTTTGATCCAGGCTTCGCGGTCAAAGTCACGAAAGTCGCCTGTGGGTGGGCCACCTGCGTTGGTGACCACAATGTCAAAGTCCTTACCCGGACCGCCTTGCACGCTCCAAATGGCTTCGCGGCCTTCGGCGGTGGTGATGTCACACGCCACGCCCAGCACCTGCACCCTGCCAGCGGTCTGGCTGCGCAAACGCGCCACGCTGGCCTCCAAAGCTTCAGCACCACGGGCCACCATGACCACATTCACGCCTTCGTGGGCCAACGCGCTGGCGCAACCCCACCCCAGCCCTTTGCTGGCGCCGCCGACCAAAGCCCATTTGCCTGCAATGCCCAAATCCATCTTCGTCTCCTGAAATCAAACTTTGTGTGCGGGCATGCGCGTGACCGAGTACACACCCGAGAGCACCAACGCCGTGCCCGCCAGAATCCACATGTTAAAGGGCTCACCCAAAATGAACACGCCCATCAGCAAGGTGGACATGGGGCCGATCATGCCGGTTTGCGCAGTCATGCCTGCGCCAATGCGTTCGATGGCAATCATCACCATCAGCACCGGCACCGCTGTGCAAGCCGTGGCATTGAGCAAGGACAGCCAGATCACTTCAGGCGCCACTAGCGCGTTTGACAGGGGGCGCAGCAAGATGAATTGCCCGAGACAAAACACACAGGCCACCGTGGTCGCCCAACCGGCCAGTCGCAGCGAACCCAGGCGCTGCACCATCTGGCCGCTGTAGCTCAGGTAAGTGGCATAGCTGATGGCGCTGCCCAGCACCAGAAGCGCACCCCATGCGGCATTGGCTCCATCAAACGAAGCCTCATGGCCGAACACCAGCAGCACACCGGCATAGCTGAGCGCCATGCCCACGCCTTGGCGGTGGTTGATTTTCTTGCCGTACAGCAGCCAGCCCAAGACCAGCACCAGCGTGGGGTTGAGGTACAAAATCAGGCGCTCGAGCGAAGCGCTGATGTAGTCCAGCCCCCAAAAATCCAGAAAGCTGGCCAGGTAATACCCGATAAACCCCAAGCCCACAATGCCGCGTAGGTCAGTACCCGTCAACTTGGGTTTGCCGCGTCCCGCCCACCAGGCCATGGCCACAAACAGGGGCATGGCAAACAGCATGCGGTACATCAGCAAGGTGACGGCATCGACCCCGTAGCGGTACGCCAATTTGACGATGATGGCCTTGCCGCTGAAGGCCATGGAGCCGGCTGCCGCCAGCAGCAAACCGCTGGTCAGGTGTTTGGGGTGCGCCGCGCTCATTTGCGCACTGGCTTGAACACCCGCAACCACTTGGTGGCAGGCAAGCCATATTTGGCTTCGATGCGTTCGGCCACTTCCATCAGTTGCTCGCGCTTGGGTCGGCTGGGGGTGCGCTGCGCCAGCACAATGGTGTTGCCCTCACGCGTTGGTTTGAAGGCCCAGACCGCATCCTCGCCAAATGCCGCCATGATTTTTTGCACGCTCTCGTCATAGCTGGACGAGCGGCCAAACAAATTCACCGTCATGCAGGCGTTGGGGCTGAGCAGCGCGTGGCAATCTTTGTAAAAGTCCAGCGTGTCCAGCACAGGGCTTGCGGCTTCGTGGTCGTAAATATCCACCTGCAAGGCATCGACCACCCCCGTCCATTCGGGCGAGCGGATTTCCTGCGCCGCGTCGGCAATGACCACGCGCAAGCGCTCGTCGTCAGGCGGCAGCCGAAACCAGCCTCGGCACGCATGCAACACGCCAGGGTTGATCTCGATGGCGGTGCAGGTCATCTTGAGTTTTTTGTAGCAGAACTTGGTGATGGTGCCTGCGCCCAGACCCAGCTGCATGGCGTGGGCACCTGCCACATCTTCGGGCGGCATGAACAGCAGCCAGGCCATCATGCGCTGCACATATTCCAGCTCAATGTCGTAGGGCTTTTTGATCAGCATGGAGCCCTGAATCCAGGGGCTGGAGAGGTGCAGGTAACGGATGTCTCCGTTTTCGGAGAAGTGAACCTCGGGCAGCTGGATCTTGGATGAAGTGGATGGTGATGAGCTTCGAGCTGCCATGGTTGACCAATTTTGTTTTTGGCAGTCAGTTTACCTGCCCCCAGAATTCGTTCTTACAATAACCATCAAGTTCTCGTTATGAAGAACTTTTCAATCTTAAGGGAGTAGTTCAATGGATATTGGAAGTATCTGGACGTTTTTGTCCACACAAGGCGTCGAATTTGGCTTGAAGATTCTGGGGGCTGTTGCCGCCTGGATCGTGGGCAGGTGGTTGATCGGTCTGGTCGTTTCCTTGATCGCCAAAGCTTTGGAGCAAGGCAAAAAGCTGGACCACACCCTGATCCGATACATTCGATCCATCATCAGTGCCGCTTTGACATTGGTGCTGGTGCTGTCGATTCTGGAAATTTTTGGCGTCAAAACCACCTCATTTGCGGCTTTGCTGGCCGGCGCGGGTTTGGCCATTGGCACGGCGTGGAGTGGCTTGCTCGCACACTTTGCTGCTGGCGTTTTTCTGCAAGTACTGCGTCCCTACAAGGTCGGTGACTTCATCAGTGCTGGCGGGGTCACGGGCACGGTTCAGGAACTGGGTCTGTTCACCACCCACATCTTGACCCCTGACAACGTGACCACGATTCTGGGGAACAACAAAATCTTCTCGGACAACATCCAGAATTTCAGCATGCAGACCGTACGCCGCGTGGATTGCGTGGCCAAGGTGGCCAACAGCGTCAATGTTCAGGAAGCCATTGAGCGCCTGCGCCCAGCGATTGCGGCCATAGCCAACGTCAGCAGCTCGCCAGCACCCGACATCGAGATCCTGCAATTTACCCCTGAAGGCCCCCTGCTGTGTGTGCGTCCTTACACCCACACCGACAACTACTGGCAGGTGTACTTTGACACGCACAAAACCATTGTGCAGACGTTCGGGGCGGCCGGCTATCCCGTGCCGGAAACACCTGTTGCCCATCGCAGCATTTGATGCCGCGACACTGGGCGGGCAGCCTGTCCGCCTAGGCGCTGTTCGCGGAGCCAGAACCCCATGTTTCTGCGCAACGCGACAACCCCGGTAGCACCCGCATGGCATTGGCGGTACTCAAAGCTTGCAAGGCTTGCACTTCGATGCCTCGCACCTGCGCCAGCACCTGCGCAATGCGCGGCAACTCGGCGGGTGTGTTGCGTCCCTGCGGCAGGCCAGCGGCCCGCGCCTGCGCTGTTTGATACAACCAGTGTGGCGGGATGTCGGGCGCATCGGTTTCCATCACCAAAGCGTGTGCGGGTACTGTGCGGGCCAACTCGCGCAGCGCGGTGGCGCGCTCGTAGGTCATGGCCCCACCAAAACCTAAGGCAAAGCCCATCGCCATAAAAGCCTGGGCTTGTTGCGCGCTGCCATTGAACGCGTGCGCAATGCCGCCTGCCACGTTCACTTGTCGCAGCCCTTTGAGCAACATGTCCGCCGAGCGGCGCACATGCAAGATGACGGGCAAGCTGTGTTTTTGGGCCAGCCGCAACTGCGCCAGATAAAACTGCCATTGCCGCTCACGCATGTCGGGGGTACACAGTTCAGGCACGAAATAATCCAGGCCGATTTCGCCCACGGCGACCAGGCGCGGATCATGGCGAGCCTTGGACAGCGCTTCGTCCAGCGCATCCAGGTCATCGCTTTGCGCCTGCGGCACATACAAGGGGTGAATGCCCAGGGCATAGGCATCGCCATGCTCGGCGGCCAAGGCCTGCACACCCGCCCAATCGCGGCGCTGAACTGCCGGCAAGACACACAAACCCACACCAGCATCGCGCGCGGACTGGCGCACCTGCGCACGGTCGGGCGCAAACTCCGGCGCGTCCAGGTGGCAGTGGGTGTCAATCCAGAACATGTTCAAGGACATGCCCAAGGCCCAGGGCCTCAGGCCAGTTGCCCGCGCACCAGGTGCAGTTGTCGGTCACAGCGAGCAGCCAAGGCCTGGTCGTGCGTCACGAGCACAAAGGCCGTGCCTTGCTCGCGGGCCAGTTGAAGCATGAGCTCGAACACGGCATCTGCAGTACCCCGGTCCAGGTTGCCGGTGGGCTCATCTGCCAACACACAGGCGGGCTGCGTGATCAGGGCTCGCGCAAGGGCCACACGTTGACGTTCACCCCCGGAGAGTTCGGCCGGACGGTGCTCACCACGCGCGCCCAGGCCCACGCGCTCCAGCCAGTGCGCCGCCTGTGTTCGCGCCTGCTTGCGGTCCATGCGGCGAATCCACAAGGGCATGGCCACGTTGTCCAGCGCGGTGAACTCGGGTAACAGGTGGTGGAACTGATAGACAAAGCCCAGGTACTCGTTACGCCAACGTCCTTGCTCAGCCGCCGACAGGGCAGACATGTCCTGCCCTTTGAGCAGCACCTGGCCTGCGGTGGGCGCGTCGAGTGCACCGAGCAGGTGCAGCAAGGTGCTTTTGCCCGAACCGGAGGCGCCCACAATGGCCAGCGTTTCCCCTGCGTGGACCTGCAGGTCTACGCCTTGCAGCACGGCGACATCCAGTGCGCCTTCGGTAAAGCGGCGGCTCAGGCCGCGTGCACTCAAAATCACATCACTCATAGCGCAACGCCTCCGCCGGGTTGACTCGGCTGGCGCGCCAGCTGGGGTAGAGCGTGGCCACAAAGGCCAAGACCAGCGAAATGACCACAATGGGCACGATGTCCGAGGCCTGCGGTTCGCTGGGCATACGGCTGATCAGGTACACATCGCGCGGCAAGAACTGCGCATTGAACAGCTGCTCCAGGGCCGGCACGATCACGTCGATATTGAAGGCCACCAGCAGGCCCAGCGCAAAACCGCTGAGCGTTCCGATCACGCCTACCGTGGCGCCCTGCACCACAAACACACCCATGATGCTGCGAGGGCTGGCCCCCAGGGTGCGCAAGATGGCAATGTCGGCGCGTTTATCGGTCACCGTCATGACCAAGGTACTGACCAGATTGAACGCCGCCACCGCCACGATCAGCGTCAGGATGATGAACATCATGCGTTTTTCGACCTGCACTGCGGCAAACCAGGTTCGGTTTTGCTGCGTCCAGTCGCGCACCAGGTAGTGGTTTCCCAAGCGGGACTGCAACTCGGCGGCCACGATACGTGCCTGGTGCAAATCGCGTAATTTCACACGTACGCCCGTGGGACCTTCCAGTCGGAAGATGCGAGCAGCATCTTCCCAGTGCATCAGCGCCAGCGCTGAGTCGTATTCGTAATGGCCCGAAAAGAACTGCCCCAGCACCTGCATTTGCTTCATGCGCGGCACCACGCCCGCAGGCGTCATTTGCCCGGAGGGCGACACCAGCGTGACGGTATCGCCGGCACGCACGCCCAGGTTCATGGCCAGGTCTGCGCCCAACACCAGACCAAAACCACCCGGCTGCAACTGTGTCAACGCAGCCGATTGTTGACCCGCCTGAACATCCGACACTTCGGGCTCCAGCGCCGGATCAATGCCTCGCAGCATCACGCCCTTCATGTCTTCGCCGCGGGCCAGCAAAGCCTGCGTGGCAATAAAGGGCGCTGCACCCACCACTTCAGACTGTTGCCGCACCTGCGCGATCAAGCCGGGCACATCAGGCAAGGCGTTGCCGTCCGCAGCGTAAATTTCGATGTGCGAGACCACGCCCAGCATGCGGTCGCGCACTTCTTTCTGGAAGCCATTCATCACCGACAACACAATGATGAGCGCAGCGACCCCCAGGGCGATGCCCAGCATGGACACCCCCGAGATGAAGGAGATGAATCCGTTCTTGCGCGATGCCCGGCCAGCGCGTGTGTAACGCCAGCCCAGCACCCATTCATATGGCCAAACCATAGAGACCTTGTTGTTGTTCTGAATCTGTGAAGTGGTAATTGTGGCATCCCTGACAATAGAGGGTGATTCACCTCTCGCGCCCGAGTCCATGCATTTGATCGTCGCCTACGCTGCCACGCACCGCCACCCCGATGCGCTGACACACCTGCATTTGCCCCAGTTGCAAAAAGCTTTGCACCTGTTGCAGGCGCAAACCACCACCGATTGCGAGGAACACAGCCCCTGGCTGGCGCACGAGGCTGCCCACGCCCGTGCTTTGGGTTGGGCCGAACAAGGCCCCTGGCCCTGGGCGGCTTTCGCCACGGCCAGCACCGCTCAGACGCAGCAAGCCTGGATCAGTCCCTGCCACTGGCAAATCGGCATGGACCAGGTGATGATGCACCCTGCCGAACAACTCGGACTGACTACAGCGCAAGCCCAGTCCATCATCGACAGCCTTCAACCCTTGCTCAGCGAAGACGGCCTGCAGGTACACCAACACAGCCCTCTGCTGTGGCACGCGCAGGGCGACATGCTGCAAGGCATCCAGAGCGCCAGCCTGGAACGCATGGCAGGCAGCCACGTCAAACCCTGGCTCACACCCGAGAGCTTGCCCGCCTCCCTTCGTCGCCTGCAAAGCGAAGCGCAAATGTTGCTCTACCACCACCCCGTCAACGACGAGCGCGCGGCACGGGGACTGCCACCCGTCAATGCCCTGTGGTTCCATGGCGCAGGCCTGCCCCAAGCGGCACCTGGGCAAGCCCAGACCCGGTTTGAGGATGCGTTACACCTGGCCGTCTTGGACGATCACCCGCAAAGCTGGGCGCAAGCCTGGCAAGCCCTGGACCAAGGTGCTTTGGCCGCGTTTGTGACCCACCTGGAAAGCGGTGGCAATGGCCAACTGAGCCTGTGCAGCGAAACCCGCTGCCAGACCTGGCAACGCGCCCAGCCCCGCCCTTGGTGGCAGCGCCTGCGCCGCCCCGCTGTACCCACGCCTGCCCAGGTGCTGAAAGGCTTGTTGACCGCATGAAGCTGATTGACCGAGACATTCCCCCCCGCGCCGTGTGGGCGCTGGAGCAAGCGGGCACCCACCCCTTGCTGGCACGGCTGCTGGCCGCACGCGGCATCGACAACGCCCAGGACCTGCAGGACAACCTGGCTTTGCTGATCCCACCCGACCAACTCAAGGGGACACGCGAAGCCGCCGAACTGCTGGCCCAAGCCATGCAGGATGGCAAACGCCTGTGCATCGTGGCCGACTACGACTGCGATGGCGCCACTGCCTGCGCCGTGGGCTTGCGCGGCCTGCGCATGTTGGGCGCACCACACGTGAGCTACCTGGTGCCCGACCGCGTGGTCGATGGTTACGGCCTGACCCCGACCATTGCCGAGCGGGTCAAGCAAAGCGGCGCTGATGTGCTGATCACCGTGGACAACGGCATTGCCAGTGTTGAAGGCGTGGACGCAGCGCACCAGCTGGGCATGCAGGTGCTGGTGACCGACCACCACCTGCCCGGCGAGCAACTGCCCACGGCGGATGTGACTGTCAACCCCAACCAGCCTGGCTGCAGCTTTCCCAGCAAATCCATGGCCGGGGTGGGCGTGATGTTTTATGTGCTGTTGGCCCTGCGCACCCTGCTGCGTGAGCGCGGCGTTTTTGACGCCCGCACACAGCCCCGCCTGGACAGCCTGCTCCCGCTGGTCGCCCTGGGCACCGTGGCCGACGTGGTCCGCCTGGATGCCAACAACCGCCGCCTGGTGGCTCAAGGCCTCAAGCGCATTCGCGCAGGACACATGCCACCGGGCATGAGCGCCCTGTTTCAGGCTGCAGCCCGCAAAGTGCAACAAGCCAGCACGTTCGATTTGGGCTTTGCGCTGGGCCCGCGCATCAACGCAGCCGGCCGCTTGTCGGACATGCGCCTGGGCATTGAGTGCCTGCAAACGGACGATGCCGCCTTGGCCACCCAGCTGGCCACCCAGCTGGACCAGATCAACCGCGAGCGACGCGTGATCGAAGGCGATATGCGCGACATGGCGCTGGAGATTGCGCAGTCCCTCTTTGAAGACGATGCGCCTGCGCCGCCCGCCGTGTGCGTGTTTGACCCGGAGTTCCACGAAGGCGTGGTAGGCATTGTGGCCTCTCGCTTGAAAGAACAGTTCCATCGCCCGGTGTTTGTGTTTGCCCCCAGCACCGCACCAGGTAAAGAGCACGAAATCAAGGGCTCGGGGCGTTCGATTCCAGGGTTTCATTTGCGTGATGCACTGGATTTGCTGGCCAAGCGTGCGCCGGGCGTGCTGCTGCGTTTTGGCGGCCACGCCATGGCCGCAGGCTGCACCATCGCCGAAGAACATTTTGAGCTCTTCGAGCACCATCTGGCGCAGATCGCGCAAGAGGGACTGGATGCCGCCACCTTGCAACGCCGTCTGGACACCGATGGCCCCTTGCCTGCCGAGTTCCGGCGAGCCGATGTAGCGCAACTGCTGCAAGCTCAGGTCTGGGGCCAGGGCTTTGCCGCGCCTGTCTTCAGCGAAAAGCTGGAAGTGATCTCACAGCGCCTGGTGGGCGAAAAGCATTTGTCGCTGAAGCTGCGCCATCATGGACAGCTGGTCGATGGCATCTGGTTTGGCCGCAGCGACCCGCTGCCTGCACAGGCCCGTCTAGCCTACCGGCTCGACACCGACGAATGGCAAGGCCAGCAGCGTGTGCGCTTTGTGATCGAGGCCGGGCAAGACCTTTAAGCCCTGCAGGCGCTTTAGGTACCTCAGGCCAGACGCGCCTTGAGTGCCTGCGCCACCGGAGCCGACACCAAAGCCGACACATCGCCACCGAGCTTGGCGATCTCGCGCACCAAGGTGCTGCTGATGTGCTGCACACTGGCGCTGGTGTGCAAAAACACCGTATCCACCTGCGGGGCCAGGTGGCGGTTCATGCCCGCCATCTGGGTTTCATAGTCGTAATCGGTCAAGGAGCGCAGGCCGCGCACAATGACTTGCCCACCCTGTTCGCGCACAAAGTCCACGATCAGCCCTTCAAACGGCAGCACCCGCACATTGGGACAATCGGCCAAGGCGGCGCGCGCCTGCTCCAGGCGCTGGTCCAGCGTGAACAGCGTGTTTTTGTGGTGTGCTGCGGCTACCGCGACCACCACCTGGTCAAACATCAGCGCGGCACGGCGCACCACATCTTCGTGCCCCAAGGTCAGGGGGTCAAAGGTTCCTGAGTAAACGGCGGTCACAGAGCGGGACATGCGGTGTTCTCCTACGAGATGAAACGATTATGCAGTGCGCTGCAGCAGGTGCGCATGTACCGCGCCCGCCCTCAGGTATTTGTGCACCGACAGGCCGAGGGCTTGCAGGCCTTCGTCCGTCCAGGCCTCTGGCGCCTCAAGGTACACCCAGCCCCCCACAGGCACGCAACGCGCCGCTTGTTGCAAAGCATGCGTGAACAAGGCCTCGTCGCCTGAAAACGGGGGATCCAGAAACACCAGATCCGCCGTCTGCGCCGGCCAGCTGGCCAATGCGGTCAGCGCATCTGTACGCTGCACTTTGACCTGTGCGGCCTTGAGTTGCACCACATGCGCGTTCAGTTGTTGCACCAGTTGGGCGTCTTGCTCGATGAGCACCACTTGATGCGCGCCGCGGGAAGCTGCTTCCAGCCCCAGCGCGCCGGTGCCTGCAAACGCATCCAGACAGACCCGCCCCGTCAAATCTTGCCCCAGCCAGTTGAACAGCGTCTCGCGCACCCGGTCAGGCGTAGGACGCAGGCCGGGTTTGTCCAGCACACGCAGCCGTGTTCGACGCCATACGCCGCCCACAATGCGCACCTCGTGTGCAGCCCCCGACGTGCGTGCAGCAGGTGCGGGCGCACGCTTTGGAGGCGCAGATTGGGTTCGGGATCGAATCATGGTCACAAGTGTACGTTCTGAGGCGTGCAAGCTCAGTTGGCCTCACAAACATGACTTGCGTCAAACATTGCCCACTTCTCACTTGGCGACAGCGCCTGGCAGGTCTAGATTGGAGGCATTCTCCCTCCACATGAACGGACCAGCCATGAGCACCCCACAAGACGACGCCCCTATTCCCCATTTTGAACAGTGCCACGTGGGCATCCTCGCTCAACTCGAACGCATGGGCCAGTTGCCCGCCCTGCTGGCACCCGCCCAGCTGGCTCGCCACATTGCCCAGCAGTCGCTGGCCTTTTTTGACAGCGGCATGTACACCCATCACAGTGAGGAGGAAGAAGATCTGTTTCCTGCTGTCCGTGCCAGCGCCCAAGCAGGCTCCGAGCGTCTGCGCGTCGAGGAGCTGATTGCGCAACTGACCCACGAACACCGAGGCCTCGAAAAAGCCTGGAAGCAGCTCGAACCCGCCTTGCGCAAAGTGGCCAAAGGCCAGGACACG
>JALRIL010000101.1 GCA_023255445.1 Limnohabitans sp.
TGAGCGACAGCGCCTGCACCACGTCCGGGCAGTTGTGGCAACTCAGAGACATGTAGACCTCAAAACTGAAATCGCCTTGAAGTGCCTTGATCGATTCGATCACCTCAGGCTCGACCTTGGGCGGGTGGCCACCCGTCCACAGCAAGGCCAACACCAGCGAGGTGAACTCGTGACCCAAAGGCAGGCCGGCAAAGCGGACACCCTGGGTTTCGCCTTCACGGGCCACGACAAAAGAAGGCTTGCGTGCATCGCTGCCCGAGGTGTCCAGGGTGACCTTGTCCGACAGGCTGACGATGGTCTCCAGCAAGCTTTTCATGTCCGCGCCGGTTTCGCTGTCATCCAGCGAAGCGATCAATCGGATGGGCTGGCGCAGCAAGGCCAGGTACTGTTGCAATTGCGCTTTGAGGGTGTCGTCGAGCATGGTTTTCTCCGGAAAAAGGCTGCACAAAACCCGGGCTTACGCTCTTGGCACAAGCCCTGTAAGCACAGGTTGGGGGTTGAGTAAAGCGCACGCTGCAACTTGTGGCTGCGCATGCGCTGCGCTCAACCTCCTGCCCTAAGGGCAGGGGTGGGACAGTGTTTAGATCTTGCCGACCAGATCGATGGAGGGAGCCAAGGTCTTGGCGCCTTCCTTCCACTTGGCAGGGCAGACTTCACCGGGGTGAGCGGCGGTGTACTGGGCTGCTTGCAGCTTACGCAGTGTTTCCGACACGTCGCGGGCGATTTCGTTGGAGTGCACTTCCATGGTCTTGATTTGCCCATGAGGGTTGATGATGAAGGTACCGCGCAGCGCCAGGCCTTCTTCAGCAATGTGGACACCAAAAGCATTGGTCAGCGCGTGAGTGGGGTCGCCCACCAGAGGGAACTTGGCTTTGCCCACAGCAGCAGAGGTTTCGTGCCAAACCTTGTGCGAGAAGTGCGTGTCGGTGGTCACGATGTAGACCTCAGCGCCGGCTTTCTGGAAAGCAGCGTAGTTGTCAGCAGCGTCTTCAATTTCGGTGGGGCAGTTGAAGGTGAAGGCGGCGGGCATGAAAATCAGCACAGACCACTTGCCCATCAGGCTTTGTTCGGTCACTTCGATGAATTTGCCGTTGTGAAATGCCTGGGCCTTGAAGGGCTGGACTTGGGTGTTGATCAAAGACATTGCTAGTTCCTTTCGTGATTAGCGGGAGTGAAAAAACTTTCGATGACCGTGATGGTATCTCAATAAATGCAATTAGCATCTTCGTGGCGATTGATAATCACTATCAAACCCATAGTACCGGCTAGGCACTGACGACAGTCCAAAGCATGGCCATCCAGCCCAGAAGGAATGCTGTGCCTCCCCAAGGCACCAGAGGCCGGGCCAACTGCCAGTCCAGTAGCAGTCGAAGTTCGATATTGAGGCTGAACAGCACAATGCCCAGCGCAAACAAGATCGCAGCCACCACCCCACCCACATGGCGTGGACTCTTGGTTGTCCACAGCAGCGCCACCAGCATGGCCAAAGCGTGAAACTGCATCATCTGCTGCGCTGTCGCAAAGCTGTCTGGAACACCTTGGGCAAAGACGGGCAAGTGCGCCGACACAGCCCCCAGGCCAACACTGGTCAGAGCACACAACACGGCAAACGCTCCCAACCCTTTAGCTGGTCGTGACAAATGGCGACTTGATTCGAACATACGGCTCATCTGGGCATCCTTGTGGTTAGAGCATTCTGACGGACATGGGTCATGGGCAGGATCACGCGGCATATTGCCACAGGCATAGCCGTGGTTTTCCTGCGTCTGTTACGCAAAAAAATGAAGCACGCATCAGGCTGCTGAAGTCGAGCGCATGCAAGCCATGCATAATTGACGTTTACGTTAACGTCAATTACACCCATCACTTCAAGGAACGAGACATGGACATTCAAGGCAAGGTTTTCATCGTCACTGGCGGCGCATCGGGACTGGGCGAAGGCACGGCACGTATGCTGTCGGCCAACGGTGGCAAGGTCGTGATTGCCGACATGCAAGTCGAAAAAGGCGAAGCTGTGGCCAAGGACATCGGCGGTGTGTTTGTCAAATGTGATGTGAGCAACGAGACCGATGGCCAAACCGTGGTGGCCCAGGCTGTGTCCATGGGCAAGCTCATGGGTCTGGTCAACTGTGCAGGCATTGCTCCTGCCGAAAAAACCGTGGGTAAAAACGGCGCACACAGCCTGGCGGTTTACACCAAAACCCTCACCGTCAACCTGATTGGCACGTTTAACATGATTCGCCTGGCTACCGAAGCCATGTGCAAGAACGAACCTGAAGCCACCGGCGAACGCGGCGTGCTTATCTCAACGGCCAGCGTGGCCGCCTATGACGGGCAAATTGGCCAGGCCGCCTATGCTGCCTCCAAAGGCGGTGTGGTCGGCATGACGCTGCCCATTGCCCGCGACCTGGCGCGCAACGGCATCCGGAACATGACCATTGCCCCTGGCATCTTTGGTACACCCATGCTGTTTGGCATGCCCCAAGAAGTGCAAGACGCACTGGCTGCAGGGGTACCCTTCCCCAGCCGGTTGGGTACCCCGCAGGACTACGCCAAATTGGCGAAGCACATCATCGAAAACGACATGCTCAACGGCGAGGTCATCCGCCTGGATGGCGCCATACGTCTGGCACCGAAGTGAACCCTTTGTCATGGTCAACAAAAAAGCGCCCGTAGGCGCTTTTTTTGTTGACCATGTGATTCAAAGATCAGTAAGCCTGACCCAACTGGCTCAGGATATGCGGGTTCTCCAAGGTGGAGGTGTCCTGGGTGATTTCCTCGCCTTTGGCCAACGAGCGCAGCAGGCGGCGCATGATCTTGCCCGAACGGGTCTTGGGCAGGTTTTCGCCAAAGCGGATGTCCTTGGGCTTGGCGATGGGGCCGATTTCCTTGGCGATGTGATCACGCAGTTGCTTTGCAATTGCTTTGCCCTCTTCGGTATTGGGCAAGGCACGCTTGAGCACCACGAAGGCACAAATCGCTTCGCCCGTGGTGTCGTCGGGACGACCCACCACGGCAGCCTCGGCCACCAGCTCTGTGCAGCTGACCAGCGCGGATTCGATTTCCATGGTGCCCATGCGGTGACCCGATACATTCAGGACATCGTCGATACGTCCCGTGATGGTGAAGTACCCGGTCTTCTCGTCACGGATCGCGCCGTCGCCCGCCAGGTAGTACTTGCCCTTGAAATCGTCGGGGTAGTAAGACTTCTTGAAACGCTCGGGGTCGCCCCAAATGTTGCGGATCATGGACGGCCATGGGCGCTTGACGACCAAAATACCGCCTTGACCATTAGGCATGTCTTCACCGGTTTCACTGACGATGGCAGCCTGGATGCCGGGGAACGGCAGCGTACACGAGCCGGGAACCAGCGGCGTTGCGCCTGGAATCGGAGTGATCATGTGGCCACCGGTTTCGGTCTGCCAGAAAGTGTCGACGATGGGACAACGGCCGCCACCCACGTGGTGGTGGTACCACTCCCAAGCGGCGGGGTTGATGGGCTCGCCCACTGAGCCCAGCAAGCGCAGGCTCGACAAGTTGTAGCTCTTGGGGTGGACAGCGTCGTTGGCCTCGGCCGCCTTGATCAGTGAACGGATGGCGGTCGGCGCGGTGTAGAAGATGGAGACCTTGTGGTCCTGAATCATCTTCCAGAAGCGGCCAGCATCAGGGTAGGTGGGCACGCCTTCGAACACGATTTCGGTACCACCCAGGGCCAGGGGGCCGTAGGTGATGTAGGTGTGGCCCGTGACCCAGCCAATGTCAGCCGTACACCAGAACACATCGTCGGGTTTGAGGTCAAAGGTCCACTTGGTGGTCAGGGCTGCGTGCAGCAAATAGCCACCGGTGCTGTGCTGAACACCCTTGGGCTTGCCAGTAGAGCCAGAGGTGTAGAGCAGGAACAGGGGGTGCTCGGCCTCGACCCACTCAGGTTCGCAGGTGGTGGGCTGCTTGTCGGCCAGATCGGCCATCCACTGGTCACGACCCGCGGCCATGGCAATATCCATGGTGCCGCGCTTGACGACCAACACGTTCTTGATGGAGTCGCAACCGCCCAGGGACAGGGCTTCATCCACGATTGCTTTCAGGGGCAGCTGCTTGCCGCCACGCACCTGGCAGTCGGCAGTGATGACGGCCACAGCGCCGGTGTCTTCGATGCGGTCACGCAGGGCCTGAGCCGAGAAACCACCGAACACCACCGAGTGGGTCGCGCCGATACGGGCGCAGGCTTGCATGGCGGCCACGCCGTCGATCGACATGGCGATGTAGATCATAACGCGGTCGCCTTTTTTGACGCCGATGCTCTTGAGGGCATTGGCGTACTGGCAGGTCTTGGCCAGCAGCTGGCTGTAAGAGACCTTGGTGACTTCACCGCCGTCAGCTTCAAAAATGATGGCCGTCTTGTCGCCCAACCCCCGCTCGATGTTGCGGTCCAGGCAGTTGTAGGAAACGTTCAGAATGCCGTCTTCAAACCACTTGAAGAAAGGGGCATTGGACTCATTGAGCACCTTGGTGAAGGGCTTTTTCCAGGTGATCAGCTCCTTGGCCAGGCGACCCCAGAAACCTTCGTAATCGGTCTGCGCCTCTTTGCACAGCGCGTTGTAGGCCTCCATGCTGGGGATGTAGGCGTTCTTGGCAAAAGCTTCGCTGGGTGTGTAGAGTTTGTTTTCGCTCATAGTGATTGTCTCCTGAATGACAAAACAGACATAACCTGCGCACTGTCATCGCTGGCTCTTACAAAGCACTGACTGACAGACAACTTGCAGTCCCCCTCTCTGAGCATGCAGCCGCTGGCTCTAGAATCAGGATTTATTTCGCGCAAGTTTTTTTCGCATGCAAGAACCTACTCGCAAAAGCCCTCTTCGCCCCTTGCCCAATCTGATTTTTGCCAGTCGCTGGCTGCAGTTGCCTCTCTACCTGGGCTTGATTGCCGCTCAGGGCGTCTATGTTTTCCATTTCTGGGTCGAATTGGTTCACCTGCTCGAAGCCGTGTTTGGCAACCAGCATGCGCTTGAAATTCTGGTGTCAAGCATTGGCTACAAGTCAGATACCCAGGTCACCAGCCTGAATGAAACCGTCATCATGCTTGTGGTGCTCGGACTGATCGATGTGGTCATGATCTCCAACCTGCTGATCATGGTGATTGTGGGTGGCTATGAGACGTTCGTGTCCCGCCTGAACCTCGAAGGTCACCCCGACCAGCCTGAATGGCTGGACCATGTGAACGCCTCGGTCCTCAAGGTCAAACTGGCCACCGCCATCATCGGCATCAGCTCGATTCACCTGCTCAAGAGTTTCATCAACGCTGCGAACTACGACGAAAAAGTGCTGATGTGGCAGACCCTGATCCACATGGCCTTCCTGCTCAGCGCCATTGCCATCGCCTATGCCGACCGCCTGATGTCGCACCACGACAAGGCCCACTGAGCACCTCAAAGCACCTCACAGTGCCTGACAACGACCGATTTTTGATTTTCACGGAACCCCTAGCACCATGACCACACTGATCAAACAAGCCGACCTGATCGAATCCGTTGCCGCTGCGCTGCAGTACATCAGCTA
>JALRIL010000149.1 GCA_023255445.1 Limnohabitans sp.
ACCCGATTGATCAAGCCAAACACTACCTGCGCCAGCATAAAGCTTACCATCTGTGGCATCAGCGTACCATTGCTCTGTTCCTCCACCTACGCCTTGGAGCTTATTTGATGCCGCTACCCACTGGATGTAGTCGCCGTTGTAGGCGGCTTCGGGCCACTCGGCGTCGCCCGGTTTGAAACCCTTGGCACGCAGCTGGGTGGAGTTGGCCAGCGTGCTGATCTGAACACCCGCATCGTTGTAATAGAACTCGCGGTAGACCTGCTGGCCTTGAGTGGCCAGCAAATTGCAAATCGCGTCGCCCAGTGCGGCTTGGCGACCATGGCCTACATGCAAGGGGCCGGTGGGGTTGGCCGATACGAATTCGACCAGGACTTTGTTGCCTGTGGCGGCTTGATGGCCAAACTGACTGCCAGCGGCCAACACCTCGGCCACCACGGCCTGTTTGGCTGTGTCTTTGAGGCGGATGTTGATGAAGCCGGGACCCGCCAGGTCAATGGCGTCCACCCACCGTTGAAATGCGGGCGTGGCCAGCAGCGCTTCGCGCAGGGTCTCGCCCAGCTGACGCGGGTTTTGCTTGAGGCCCTTGGCCAACTGCATGGCGGCGGTGCAGGCGAAGTCACCGTGAGCGGCCACTTTGGGGGATTCGAAGGCCGCGCGCTCGCCGGCACCGGGTTGGAGTTTTTCGAGCTCGGCGGCGAGGGCCGCGAGCAGTTCTTGTTTGGCATTGAGCATCGTGCGATTTTACCGGGGGCATGGTTGCGAGCAATGAAACACGAAACTGTGCTGTTACAAAAAAGGATTTACTTTTTCAAAAGGGAGTGCCTTAATGAGGGCGTTGCAGTCATGAAGCAACGACACATCAAAACTTCAGGGAGATTTTCATGAACATCAAATCCACACTTGTGGCCGCTGCCTTGGTGGCCGGCGTATTTCAGGGCCAGGTGGCATGGGCTGCCAATGCGTCGCCCGCAGTCGGCGAAGCTGCTGCGGTAGCCCAGGGGTCTGTAGAGGGCCAAAAAATCAAGAAAAAGCGCGAGGGTAATCCCCGCATGAAGACATGTTCTGCTGAATTCAAGGCCACCGGCAAGAAAAGTGCCGAGCGCAAGCAATTCATGTCCGAGTGCCTGAAAAAGCCCAAGGCCTGAACCTCACGCACAACGCCGGCAACTGCCGGCGTTGTGCATGGTGGGGATCGGATCAGCCCTCGTGGCTTTGCCAGTAGCTGCTTTGCCCGTAATGGGCCTTGAGGTGCTCGATCCACAGGCGCACCCGCAAAGGCAAGTGCTTGCGCTGCGGAAACACCACGTAAATGCCGTTGGGGGGCGCAGCAAATTCATCGAGGACCGTCACCAGACGTCCAGCGCGGATTTCGGTGGCCACCTCCCAGGTGCTGCGCCACGCAATCCCGTGTCCGGCCAGGCACCAGTCGTGCAGTACCTGGCCGTCCGAGCAGTCCAGCGGGCCGCTGGGACGCAGATGCATCACCTCTTCATGACCAGAGGCCTGTCGGTGCATAAAGGCCCAGCCCCGGGTTTGAGAGGCATCACTGGACAGGGTCAGGCAGTCGTGCTGAAGCAAATCGGCCGGCTGTCTGGGTGTGCCTTTGCGGCGCAGATAGTCGGGGGTGGCCACGCACAGGCGGCGGTTGTCGGCCATGCGCACGCTGACCAGCGAGGAGTCCGGCAGGTCCCCCACGCGCACGGCACAGTCAAAGCCCTCAGCGGCCAGGTCTACGACGCGGTCGCTCAGGTTCAGGGAAATGGTCACATCCGGGTGCAAGGCGTGAAAGGGCGGCACCAAGGGCGCCACATGACGGCGGCCAAAGCCGGCTGGTGCGGTCACGCGTAAATGTCCGCTGGCCTTGATGCCGCCGGCAGAGACGCTGGCCTCTGCGTTGGCCACATCGCTGAGCAGGCGTTGGCAGTCTTCCAGAAAGGCGCTGCCCTCATGCGTCAAGGTGATGCGACGGGTGGTGCGCACCAGAAGTTTGACCCCCAGATGCTCCTCCAGTGCGTCCAGCCTTCGCCCCATGATGGCGGGGGCAACGCCTTCCGCGCGGGCTGCGGCAGTCAGACTGCCTTTGGTGGCGACGGAAACAAAGGATTCAAACGCTTTGAGCTTGTCCATGCGCAAAGGGTAAGCGACTTTTGCAAAAAAGTCATGGGTTTATGTGTTTTCGGCGTATTTATTGCCGTTCATATTTAGAATAAAGTGCATTTGAAGGCACGACAAGCGTTATTGTGCGGGCCAGCTGTTTTCTGTTTTGTTCCGAGGTACTTATGACTGAGCGCACATCAACTCACAACCTGCGAGTGGCCACATCGCTGTACAACTTCATCGAGCAGCAGGTGCTGCCTGCGGTGGGCGTCAAGAGCGACACGTTTTGGAAGGGCTTCTCGGACATCGTGACCGATCTGGCCCCCAAGAACATCGCCCTGCTGGCCGAGCGTGACCGCATCCAGACCGAGATGGACAAGTGGCACACCGCCAACCCCGGCCCTGTGGCAGAAGGTCAGGCCATGAAGGCCTACCGAAAGTTCCTCAGCCAAATTGGCTACCTGGTGCCCGAGCCCAAGAACGCCAAGGCCACCACCGCCAATGTGGACGCTGAGCTGGCCAAGCTGGCCGGCCCGCAGCTGGTGGTGCCGATCCTGAATGCCCGATACGCCCTCAACGCCGCCAACGCTCGTTGGGGTTCTTTGTACGACGCGCTGTATGGCACGGACGCCATCAGCGAAGAAGGTGGTTGCGAAAAAGGCTCGGGCTACAACCCCAAGCGCGGCGCCAAAGTCATTGACTACTGCCGACATGTGCTCGACCGCTGCGCCCCACTTAAAACAGGCTCGCATGTGGGCAGCAAAGGCTACGCTGTCAAAGCGGGCAAACTGGTGGTGACTCTGGCCAGCGGCAAGAGCACGACGCTGGCAGAGGCCAAGCAGTTCGTGGGCTACACCGGCGACGCCAAGGCACCCGCATCCGTGCTGTTTGTGCACAACGGCTTGCATCTGGATCTGGTCATCGACAAAACCACGCCGATTGGCAAGACCGACCCGGCCGGCGTGTCGGACCTGATGGCCGAAGCTGCACTGTCCACCATTCTCGACCTGGAGGACTCGGTGGCTGCCGTGGATGCCGATGACAAGGTGCTGGCTTACCGTAATTGGCTGGGCATTTTGGATGGCTCGCTGAGTGAAGTGATGAGCAAGGGCGGCAAGACTTTCACCCGCACCATGAACGGTGACCGCCACTACACCAAGCCCTCGGGCAAGGGTGAGGTGGTGCTGCATGGCCGCTCGCTGCTGTTCGTGCGCAATGTGGGGCATCTGATGACCAACCCAGCCATCACCTGGACCGACAAGGCGGGCCAGACGCGCGAGATTCCCGAAGGCATCATGGACGCCATGGTCACCACCACCATTGCCATGGTCGACCTGCAAAAGAAAAAGTCGCACCCGCTGCGCAACAGCCGCACCGGCAGCGTCTACATTGTCAAGCCCAAGATGCACGGCCCCGCTGAAGTGGCTTTTGCCGACGAATTGTTTGGCCGCGTTGAGAAGGTGCTGGGCCTCAAGCCCTCGACCGTCAAGCTGGGCATCATGGACGAAGAGCGTCGCACCAGCGCCAACCTCAAGGCCTGTATTGCTGCTGCCAAGAGTCGCGTGGCCTTCATCAACACCGGCTTCCTGGACCGCACCGGCGATGAAATGCACACCTGCATGCTCGGTGGTCCGGTCATGCGCAAGGGCGACATCAAAAACAGCACCTGGCTGGCCGCCTACGAAAAGAACAACGTCAACGTCGGTCTGCAATGCGGCCTGCGCGGTCGCGCCCAGATCGGCAAGGGCATGTGGGCTATGCCCGACCTGATGGCCGACATGCTCAAGGCCAAGATCGCCCACCCTCTGGCCGGTGCCAACACCGCCTGGGTGCCCAGCCCCACGGGCGCCACGCTGCACGCCATGCATTACCATCAGGTCAATGTGGCGGCCTTGCAAAAGCAAATGGAAAAAGCCGTGGCCAAGCAAGATGCCAAGAAGCTGCGCGAAGAGACCCTGGACAAGCTGCTGCAGTTCCCGGTGGTGGCCCAGGCCGACTGGACACCTGAGCAAAAGCAGCAGGAACTCGACAACAATGCCCAAGGCATTCTGGGCTACGTGGTGCGCTGGGTAGACCAAGGTGTGGGCTGCTCCAAGGTGCCCGACATCCACAACGTAGGCCTGATGGAAGACCGCGCCACGCTGCGCATTTCCAGCCAACACATGGCCAACTGGCTGCACCATGGCGTTGTGAGCAAGAAACAAGTGCAGGAGACCTTTGAGCGCATGGCCAAAGTGGTGGACGGCCAAAACGCGGGTGACCCCTTCTATAAGCCCATGGCCGGTAACTTCGCCAAAAGCGCCGCTTATCAGGCGGCATGCGATCTGGTCTTCAAGGGCAAGGCGCAACCGTCTGGCTACACGGAGCCGTTGTTGCACGCCTGGCGTCTGAAGGTCAAGGCCGCTTAAGTACAAACGGAGCGAGGAGACCAACGGCACCTTCGGGTGCCGTTTTTATTCGCGCATAAACAGCCTAAACTTGACAACATGGAATTGCCAGAGCTTGTTGACCCTTGTCGTTGCCCCTTGTGCGGGCAGCCCAATGCCTGCGCCCTGGCTGGCGCTCAAGCAGGGCAGGTTTCCGAACCCTGCTGGTGCACCCTTGCGTCATTTCCTGATGAATTGCTGCAGCGGGTGCCACTGCAGGCGCAGCGCAAGGCCTGCATCTGCCAGGCGTGCGTGAGGGCTGCTCAGACCTCGCTGACAGCCCCGTCGTCGAGACGTGGCAAGGAGTAAGCCCATGTGTCAGCTCTTGGGGATGAACTGCAACACGCCTACTGACATCACCTTCAGCTTCAGCGGTTTTGCCCAGCGCGGCGGTGTGACCGACCACCATGGCGATGGCTGGGGCATTGCCTTTTTTGAAGGCCGGGGTGTGCGCCACATGGTGGACCATGAAAGCGCGGCCACTTCGCCAGTGGCTGAATTGGTGCGCCGCTATCCGATCAAAAGCGAAAACGTCATTGCCCACATCCGCAAGGCCACGCAGGGCGTGGTGGCGTTGGAAAACTGCCACCCGTTTGTGCGTGAACTGTGGGGCCGCTACTGGGTGTTTGCCCACAACGGCAATTTGGTGGACTTTGCGCCGCGCCTGCACGGCAGCTTCAGGCCGGTGGGGCAGACCGACAGTGAGTACGCGTTTTGCTGGCTGATGCAGGAATTGGCCAAATCGCACGCCACATTGCCTAGTGTGAATGAGTTGAGTTTGACGCTGCGCGAGCTGGTGCCGCAGATTTCGCGGCAGGGCACCTTCAATTTTTTGCTCTCCAATGGCGAAGCCTTGTGGGCGCACGCCACCTCGCATTTGCACTATGTCTTGAGACGCTGCCCATTTACCCGCGCCACACTCAGCGACGAGGACCTGAGTGTGAACTTCGCTGAGCACACGAGCGAAACCGACCGCGTGGCGATTGTCGTGACCCAGCCCTTGACCACCGACGAGGCGTGGGTGTCGTTCGAGCCTGGCAGGCTCTACACCTTTGCCCAGGGCGATCTGTTGTAACGTTCAGTGCAACGCGGCCTCGAGCGCATCGATAAACAGCGCTGCCACGTCGCAGCCCTGCTGGTCGGTGATTTCCTGAAAGCAAGTGGGGCTGGTGACGTTGATCTCCGTCAGATGTCCGCCGATCACGTCTAGTCCAACCAGCAGCAGTCCACGCTGGACCAGAATGGGCCCGAGGGTTTGCGCAATCTCGTGTTCGCGCTCGGTCAGTGGCATGGCTACGCCCTTGCCACCTGCAGCCAGGTTGCCACGCACCTCGCCGCCTTGCGGGATACGGGCCAGCGCAAAGGGCACGGGTTCGCCCCCAATGACCAGCACCCGCTTGTCGCCTTCGCTGATTTGCGGCAGGTACTTCTGCACCATCACCGTCTGATCGCCGCCCTGGTTGAGGGTTTCGATGATGGCGCCCAGGTTCAGGCCGTCACGCCCGACCTTGAAAATGCCCATGCCGCCCATGCCGTCCAGCGGCTTGAGGATGATCTCGCCATGCTCAGAGTGGAAGTTGCGGATGTCGGCTTCGCTGCGCGTGACCAAAGTAGGCGCGGTGAACTGCGGGAACTCGAGGATGGCGAGTTTCTCGGGGTGGTCGCGCAGGGCGGCCGGACTGTTGAACACCCGCGCGCCCTCGCGCTCGGCCTGGCCGAGCAGGTGCGTGGCGTAAAAGTACTCGCTGTCAAACGGTGGATCCTTGCGCATGAGCACGGCGTCAAAGGACTTGAGCGCGGCTCGGCGCTCGGAGGTGACTTCAAACCAGTCGTTGGCCCGCCCGGTCAGGCGAATGTCCTGCACCTGAGCGGTGACGCCATCGCCTTGCAGCCAGCGGATACCCTGCGGCAGGCAGGCGCTGAGGCTGTATCCCCGTTTTTGCGCGTCGCGCATCATGGCAAAGGTGGTGTCCTTGTAGGTTTTGAAGGACGCGAGGGGGTCGGCAACAAACAGAATGTTCATGGTGCAATCTTATTGGAAGGCCACTTCGGCAAAGCTGCGCAGCTTGCGGCTGTGCAGCTGGGCCGGTCCGGCATTGCGCAGCAATTCGAGCGCCCGGATACCGATCTGCAGGTGCTGGTTGACCCGCTCGCGGTAGAAGTGGTTGGCCATGCCCGGTAGTTTGATTTCGCCGTGCAGCGGTTTGTCGCTCACGCACAGCAACGTGCCGTAGGGCACACGGAACCTAAAACCGTTGGCTGCAATGGTGGCGCTTTCCATGTCGAGTGCCACAGCGCGGCTTT
>JALRIL010000160.1 GCA_023255445.1 Limnohabitans sp.
GTCTACCCCAACCCGGTGCCGCACGCCGACGTGGTGACCTCCACCACGCACAAGAGCCTGCGCGGCCCGCGCGGCGGCATCATCCTGATGAAGGCCGAGCACGAGAAAGCCATCAACAGCGCCATCTTCCCCGGTCTGCAAGGCGGCCCGCTGATGCACGTCATCGCGGCCAAGGCCGTGGCCTTCAAGGAAGCGCTGCAGCCCGAATTCAAGGCTTACCAGCAGCAGGTGGTCAAGAACGCGCAGATCGTGGCCGAAGTGCTGACCCAACGCGGCCTGCGCATCGTGAGCGGCGGCACGCAAAGCCACGTCATGCTGGTGGACCTGCGCGCCAAGGGCATCACCGGCAAGGAAGCCGAAGCCGCTTTGGGCGCTGCCCACATGACGATCAACAAGAACGCCATCCCCAACGACCCTGAAAAACCGTTCGTGACCAGCGGCGTGCGCATCGGCACCCCCGCCATGACCACGCGCGGCTTCAAGGACGAGGAGGCCCGCATCACCGCGAACCTGATCGCTGATGTGTTGGACAACCCCAAGGACGAAGCCAACATCGCGGCGGTGCGCGAGAAGGTCAACGCGCTGACCGCACGCTTTCCCGTCTACAAATAAGGCCTGAGCCATGAAATGCCCCTTCTGCGGTCACCTCGAAACCCAAGTGGTGGAGACCCGGCTGGCCGAAGATGGGGGCTTCATCCGGCGTAGGCGCCAGTGCGGCGCCTGTGAAAAACGCTTCACCACCTACGAGAAGCCCGAAGTCACCTTCCCGGCTATTGTCAAAAAAGATGGTCGGCGCATCGAATACCAGCGCGAGAAACTGCGTGCCAGCCTGAACCTGGCCCTGCGCAAGCGTCCCGTGAGCACCGAGCAAGTTGATGCAGCCATTGAGCGCATCGAAGAAAAACTCTTGGCCATGCCTGCACGTGAAGTCGCCTCCAACCGCATCGGCGAACTGGTGATGCGTGAGCTCAAGAAGCTCGACAAAGTGGCCTATGTGCGCTTTGCCAGCGTCTATCGCAGCTTTGAAGACATCGACGATTTCAAAACCCTGGTCGACGAGGTCAGATAAGCGCCCAATCAGCGCTCATGGGCAAGCGCCTTGCTGCTCCTGATCCAGTCTGGGCTGCCCCAAGGCATTGAGCACCACCAGCCAGTGCGTCTGACTATTGGGCGAACACCAGCGAATGGTCCCCGCCTGAAACGCACCCAAAAGGGTTTGTCCTCGTCCCTCTGCCTGGTAAGACACATAGCGCGTCACCAGGCTGTTGCCCGCACCCCACAGACCTTCGGGTAGGGGCCCGACCCGCTGCAACACCCGTTCACCACTCTCAATTGCAGCGCTGGCGTTGTCATCCTCAAACACCAGCCAGCCTTGTTGCCAACCGCCGTTTCGTGCGCAATTGTGACCATCTGCACTGATACACACCGTGACTCTTTTACGCAGTACCAGCGCTTGTGAACGCGCCCACTGCAAGGTGTGCATGAAAGTTCTGGCTTGCGCCTGCAGCTGTTGTTGCCTTCGCCAGTCCATGGCCTGAGGCACCGCCAAGGCCGCCAAGACAGCAACGATGGCCACCACGGCCATCATTTCCAGTAATGACGCACCCTGTTGTTTGTTGCCCGTATGGATAACCAGTCTCCCGTTTTGGATCTGTACAAAAGTATGCACTCTACGCACAATGAAGACCAGAAAAAATTATCAGGGAGAACACCATGGCGATACGCATGGATCGTGCATCCGCGTTCAAGCACGCGAAAGCAGGTTTCACATTGGTGGAATTGATGGTCGTGGTCGCCATCATGGGCATACTGCTCAGCCTGGCTACGGTCGCCTACGAAAGTCACCAACGTCGCGCCCGCAGACTCGATGCACAAGAGGGTCTTCAAGCCCTGCAACAGGCCCAGGCCAGGTACAGGGACTTGCACCCCATCTATGCAAACAATTTGCAAGACCTGGGCCTGAATGAACTGTCCCCTGCACAACATTACCAACTGAGCATCCACCAGGCCGATGCGCAAGGCTACACCCTGACGGCCACGCCGCGAGGCACACAAGCCAAGGACGACGATTGCAACCCCATGCGCCTGCAGCTGAGCGATCTGGCAACCTTCACACTGAGTGCAGGCGCGCAAACCGATGATGTCCATGGCTGCTGGAAGCGCTAAACCCATCATGCACCAACAACGCGGCGAAACACTGGCGGGGCTGCTCGTGGGCCTGGGACTGGGCTTGCTGGTGGTTTTCGCAGGCCAGCGCATGCTGGCCCAGCACCTGCGACACGAGCGGCAAACCCAGACCTTGCTACAAGCCCAGATCCAGTTGCGCGATGTGCTCGATCTCATGCTGCACACGCTGCAGGGCGCCCAAGGTGTCCCACAGGCGTGGAAAACACGAACAGGCAACCAATGCCTGGACGCGTTCTGCAATGGCCCCGAAGACTTTGCCCTGAGTGGCACCCAGCTGGAATTCACCCTGGACCGTAACCAGGATGGCGTACAGGACAACAACGAATGCCTGGGCTTTCGTCTGAGCAGTGGGGAAATCAAAGCCAAAACCGCCTGCAGCCCGGTGGTCTGGAACTCTTTGACGGGTCTGGACCATTTGCGCATCACGACCCTTCAATGGCGACTTCGCTGCACCCTTCACGGCCAGATGGTGCAGCGCTGGATCGATGTGGAAGTTCATGCCCAATGGCCCGACAGCCCCAGCCAGGACTGGGTGCAAACACAAAGTGTCCTCATGCTCAACGACGTGCCGGTGCGCAGCATGGCTGGCTTGTGCGGCACTCCCCTCACCACGAGTTGATCCATGCCACGCCAGACTTCGCGTCAACAACAAGGCGCCATCACCTTGGTGCTGATCACGGCCATGGTGTTGTTGGCGCTGGCAGCCACCGTGTCGGGCGGTCAACGTATCTGGCTGGAGCGCCTGAGCACCCGAAACCTGTATGAACGCGAACAGGCCCAGTGGGTCGCCGAGGCCGGTTTGCAGTGGGCTGCACGCGCACTGCAGCACTTACATAGCCATGGACAACTCGACTGGCCTGTGGCCCTGGAAAGTCCTTGCCCCAAACCCCTTCAAGGATCGGCACACCAATGTGTGCACTGGAACGCACCTGCGCCCGCCTCGAGGAGCAATTACGCTTTGTCGGTTTGGGCCATGCGCGATGTTCGCCAGCACCCGCATGTGGCGCAACTGCTCGCTCAGGCAGAAGACAACACCAGCCACGCACGTGCCTGGTTGACACGCAGCCTGCACTTGCCCGTGTTGGGACGCGCCGGCACAGTCGCTGCGCCCAACGTGGTGCTGGACAACTGCACCAGCAGCACACCCAGCTGGTGGCCGACGCTGATGGGCCAAATCACGGGCGCCCAACTTCAGGCCTGGTCTGCACTTCAGCAACACATGGGGCTGACTGTGACCAGCACGGCACCCCGCTCGGTCTACTGGGTCAGTACACCTGGCGACTGGACGACGCCACTGGGCTCAAGCAGCGACCCCGTTTTACTGGTGTTCGACGGTGCAGCCTGCACACCACAATGTCCGGCATTGCAAGCCCCTATTGTCGGCACGGTGTTGTACCTGGCCCAATGCCGCACCCAAGCCATCTCTGCCATGGCCTCGTCCCTGGGCAACGTTCAGGGCCAGGTCGCCATTCAAGCCAGCCAAGCCCCGCCCGGCTTGAGTGTGCAAGGCAGTGCCGTTGCCGTGGCATATGCATTGCCCCACGTCTCGGACAACCCCACGCAGGTTTTATGGGTGCCTGGCAGCTGGAGCGATGCCTCGCCATGAAGACCCTGCACTCGCAACACGGCTGGCTCATGGTGGAAGTGCTGTTGGCCAGTACCATTTTGGCGTTCAGTCTGGCCGCAGCCGTGCGCTGGCAACAACGCAGCCACTTGAGTGCAGCCGAAACCCGAGAACGCAGCTACGCCATGCAATGGGCCAGCTCGGTGGCGCAATGTCTTCAGGCCAATGCCCATGCCAACACCAGCACCTGCGTTTCGAACCACAGCCAGATACGGGCAGGCATCACTTACCAACTTCAACTGAGCAACACCAGCGCTGGCGAGGGCTTGACCGATTGGGAGATCACCATCAGCTGGCCCCCACGCCACGCCGACATCGAAGGCACGGCTACAGGACAATTGCACCTGTCCATGCGCACAGGCACCACTGCAGTGGCCGATGGCGTATCCTTGCCCTGATTGCGTTTTCCATTTTTGCCGTGTCTGCAACCCAACAAACTGCCTCTTTTGCAACGCCCATGCACCAGGCCCTGGCCCTGGCCGAACAGGCTTTGTGGCTGACCTCGCCCAACCCTCGCGTGGGCTGCGTCCTCACTGCGCCCGACGGCACTGTGCTGGGCCAAGGTCACACCCAACGTGCTGGCGGGCCGCACGCCGAAATCATGGCCCTGCGCGATGCGCAAGCCCACGGACACGCTGTGCGTGGCGCCATCGCCTGGGTCACGCTGGAGCCCTGCGCGCACCACGGCCGCACCGGCCCTTGCTGCGACGCCCTGATCGAAGCAGGTGTGGGCAAAGTGGTGGCTGCCTTGACGGACCCGAACCCCCAAGTCGCAGGCCAGGGCATGGCCCGTTTGCAAGCCGCTGGCGTGAACACCGAGCTGGGTCTTTGCGCACACGAGGCCAGTGAACTCAACATAGGCTTCCTGCACCGCATGCGTCACGGCTTGCCCTGGGTGCGCATGAAAATCGCCGCCTCATTGGACGGGCAAACTGCATTGAAGAATGGTCAAAGCCAATGGATCACCGGCCCCGAGGCCCGTGCCGATGGTCACGCCTGGCGCGCTCGTGCCTGCGCCGTACTCACCGGCATTGGCACCGTGCTGGAAGATGACCCTCTGCTCAATGTGCGTGGTATCAACACCCCGCGCCAGCCCCATCTGGTGGTGGTGGACAGCCGACTGGATTTGCCATTGAACGCCCGCTTACTCGACACCTTGGGTGAAGGCGAGCAGGCTCGCCAGGTCTGGGTTTACACGGCCACACAGGAGCGCGCCGAACACCGCGCCGCCTTACAAACGCGCGGGGTGCAAGTCATCGATTGTCCCGGACCCGGCGGCAAGGTCGATCTGGCCGCCATGCTGCGTGACCTGGCACGGCGCGAGATCAACGAATTGCATGTGGAAGCGGGCTTCAAACTCAACGGCTCGTTCATGCGTGAAGGCCTTGTGGATGAATGGCTGGTGTACATGGCCCCACAATGGCTGGGCCCCGGCCAGGGCATGGCCAACCTGCCTGAAATTTCAGAGCTCAGCAGCGCCCAGCAACTGCGTTTTGAAGCGGTGGAGCGTGTGGGCGCAGACCTGCGTTTGCGTCTGCGCCGCGCCTGAAATTGGTCAGAAATTCAGCGTCTTGACGCCGCTGGACGTGCCCAGCAGACACACCTGCGCTTTTTGATGCGCAAACACGCCCACGGTGACCACGCCGGGCCACTGGCTCACTTGCGTTTCAAACGCCAGGGGATCACTGATCTTCAAACCCTTGACGTCCACAATATGCTGGCCGTTGTCAGTCACCAAAGGCTGGCCGTCTTTCTGGCGAACCACCGCCGTGGCGCCCATGGCCTCGAACTGGCGAATGATACGGGCGCTGGACATGGGAATCACTTCCACGGGCAAAGGGAAAGCTCCCAGCATATCGACCAGCTTGCTTTCATCTGCAATGCAGACGAAACGGTCAGACTGCGCGGCCACAATTTTTTCGCGCGTGAGCGCAGCGCCACCACCTTTGACCATATGGCCCTGGTGATCGATCTCGTCAGCACCGTCGATGTAGACCGCCAGACGATCTACCGTGTTGCTGTCAAACACCGGAATGCCCAGCGCTTTCAAACGCACGGAAGAGGCCTCAGAGCTGGACACCGCGCCCTTGATCTGGTCTTTCATGGTGGCCAGTGCGTCGATGAATTTGTTCACCGTCGAGCCGGTGCCCACGCCGACGATGTCGCCGGGCACCACGTATTGCAAAGCAGCCTGGCCCACCAGGGCCTTGAGTTCGTCTTGAGTCATGCGTTGATCCAGGGGTCT
>JALRIL010000209.1 GCA_023255445.1 Limnohabitans sp.
ACCTGCTGCGCGAGGGCTTGGACATTCCCGAGGTGTCGCTGGTGGCGATCCTGGATGCCGACAAGGAGGGTTTCTTGCGTGCTGAGCGCAGCCTGATCCAGACCATTGGCCGCGCTGCGCGCAATGCCAGCGGCAAAGCCATCTTGTACGCGGACGTCATCACCAAGTCGATGAAAAAAGCCATGGACGAAACCTTGCGCCGCCGGGAAAAGCAGATGGCCTACAACGCGGAGCATGGCATCACGCCGCGCACCATCATCAAGCAGGTCAAAGACCTGATCGATGGCGTGTACAGCGAAAAGTCCGGCCAGGAAGCCGAACGGCTGGAGCAGGCTGCGCTGCAAAAAGCCAAGGCCCAGGACATGAGCGAAAAGGACATTGCCAAAGCCATCAAGCAGCTGGAAAAGCAGATGATGGAACACGCTCGCAACCTGGAGTTCGAAAAAGCCGCACAGGCTCGCGACCAGCTGGCCATCCTGAAGGAGCGGGCGTTTGGTGCTGCAGGCGAAGACCATCCGACCCTATAACCCACCACTTTACTCGGGTTTAAGGTATACTTGAGTCGTTTAGTAGGGTTATCAACTTTCCAAGGAGCCTGCCATGCGATTGACGACGAAAGGACGGTTTGCCGTCACAGCCATGATCGATCTGGCCCTGCGCGAGCAGGCGGGCCCAGTGACCTTGGCTGCCATCAGCCAGCGTCAGCAAATTTCCCTGTCGTACCTGGAACAGCTGTTCGGCAAGTTGCGCCGCCACGAGCTCGTCGAGTCGACCCGGGGGCCGGGTGGTGGCTACACACTGGGCAAAAAAGCTGTCGATATTTCAGTGGCTGACATCATCTTGGCGGTCGATGAACCCCTGGACGCTACCCATTGCGGTGGCAAGGAAAATTGCCAAGGCGATGGCCCCTGCATGACCCACGATTTGTGGGCAGCCCTGAACGCCAAAATGGTCGAATTTCTGCAGTCGGTATCGCTGCAAAAGCTGGTCAACGACCAGGTGGCCAAGGGCGTGGTGGTCGAGCACAAGCCTTTGCTCAAGCGTGCCATTTCCTCAACGCCGGTGGTTAAACCCATCCGCGTGACCGGTCCCAATTCTGTTTTTGATCTGGGCAACGTCTTGTCCAAATCCTGAATTTAAAAAAGCAATATCATGGACACAACACCTCATTTCCCCATTTACATGGACTATGGCGCCACCACGCCTTGCGACCCGCGTGTGGTCGATGCCATGATTCCCTGGCTGCGCGAGCATTTCGGCAACCCGGCCTCACGCAGCCACGCCTGGGGCTGGGAGGCTGAAGAGGCCGTCGAAAAAGCCCGCAAGGATGTGGCCGATCTGATTGGCGCTGACCCCCGTGAAATCGTCTGGACCAGCGGTGCGACCGAGTCCAACAACCTGGCCATCAAGGGTGCGGCGCAGTTCTACAAGTCGCGTGGCAAGCATCTAATCACGGTCAAGACCGAGCACAAGGCGGTGCTTGACACCATGCGTGAACTCGAGCGCCAGGGCTTTGAGGTCAGCTACCTGGATGTGCAGGAAGACGGCTTGCTGAACATGGATGTGCTCAAGGCCGCCATTCGGCCTGACACCATCCTGATCAGTGTCATGTTCGTGAACAACGAGATTGGCGTGGTGCAAGACATTGCCGGCATCGGCGCGATGTGCCGTGAAAAAGGCATCGTCTTCCACGTGGACGCTGCCCAAGCCACAGGCAAGGTCGCGATTGATCTGAACACGCTGCCGGTGGACCTGATGAGCTTGGCTTCGCACAAGACCTATGGTCCTAAAGGCATTGGCGCTTTGTATGTGCGCCGCAAGCCGCGTGTGCGCCTCGAAGCTCAGATGCATGGCGGTGGTCACGAACGCGGCATGCGTTCGGGCACGCTGCCCACTCACCAGTGTGTGGGCATGGGCGAGGCCTTCCGTATTGCGCGGCTGGAGATGGCGCAAGACAACGCCAAAGCGGCTGCGCTGCACAAGCGCCTGATCGATGGTCTGTCCGATCTGGAACAGGTGTTCCTGAATGGTCATGCCACCCAGCGCGTGGCGCAGAACATCAACATGAGTTTCAACTTCGTCGAAGGCGAGTCGCTCATCATGGGCATCAAGGGCCTGGCGGTGTCGTCGGGTTCTGCCTGCACCTCGGCTAGCCTGGAGCCCAGCTACGTGCTGCGCGCGCTGGGCCGCAGCGACGAACTGGCCCACAGCAGCCTGCGCATGACGATTGGCCGCTGGACCACCGAAGAAGACATCGACTTTGCCGTCAAAACCATCCGCGAGAACGTGGCCAAGCTGCGCGAACTCAGCCCCTTGTGGGAGATGTACCAGGACGGTATCGATCTCACCACGATTCAATGGGCTGCCCATTAACAGGAGGACACCATGGCTTACTCTGAAAAAGTGGTTGACCACTACGAAAACCCCCGCAACGTAGGCTCTTTCGACAAGGGCGATGAAGATGTCGGCACTGGCATGGTGGGTGCGCCCGCCTGCGGAGATGTGATGAAGTTGCAGATCAAGGTGAACCCGGCCACCGGCATCATCGAGGACGCACGCTTCAAGACCTACGGCTGTGGCTCGGCCATTGCGTCGAGCTCGCTCGTGACCGAATGGGTCAAGGGCAAGACGCTGGATGAGGCTGCTGCACTCAAGAACAGCGAGATTGCTGAAGAACTTGCCCTGCCACCGGTCAAGATCCACTGCTCCATCCTGGCCGAAGATGCCATCAAGGCCGCAGTGGATGATTACAAAAAGAAGCACGCGGCTTAAGAGGGCGATATGGCCATCACGATCACAGAAGCCGCAGCTCGCCACGTCAACCGCTACCTGACCAAACGTGGAAAAGGTGTAGGCGTGCGTCTGGGCGTCAAGACCACGGGCTGTTCGGGCCTGGCTTACAAGCTCGAATATGTGGATGAGGCCGAGCCTGAAGACGTGGTGTTTGAGGGCCATGGCGTCAAGGTGCTGGTGGACCCTAAAAGCCTGGCCTACATTGACGGCACCGAGCTGGACTTTGTGCGCGAAGGCTTGAACGAGGGCTTTCGCTTCAACAACCCCAACGAGCGTGACCGCTGTGGTTGTGGTGAATCGTTTCGCGTGTGAAATCCCTCCAAGCCAACGACTTCGATGTGTTTGAGCTGCCTCAGCAGTTCGCGTTGGATCGCGCCGCACTCGATGAGCGCTGGAAGGCGTTACAGCGCGAGGTCCATCCGGATCGCTTTGCCTCTGAAGGAGCTGCAGCCCAGCGTGTGGCCATGCAGTGGTCGGTGCGTATCAATGAGGCCTACCAGCGGCTGAAAGACCCGCTCAAGCGTGCAGCCTATTTGTGCGAGCTTCAGGGGGTGCCTGTTCAGGCTGAAAGCAATACGGCTATGCCCTCGGCTTTTTTGATGCAACAAATGCAATGGCGTGAAGCGCTGGAAGATACACAGGACGCGGCTGCCCTGGAGGCACTGGCCGACGAAGTGTCTGCCGAGCGCCAACGTGTTCAGCAATCACTGGGACAATTGCTGGATGTTAGGCGGGATCCTCAGGCCGCTGTCGGACAAGTGAGGGCACTGATGTTCATCGAGCGCTTTGCCGCCGAAGTGGACGCTCAACTCGAAAAACATTTCTAAATCATGGCGCTTTTGCAGATTTCCGAACCCGGCCAATCGCTGGACCCTCATCAACGGCGTATCGCTGTTGGCATCGACCTGGGCACCACCCATTCGTTGGTAGCATCTGTGCGCCATGGTGTCGCCGAATGTTTGCCCGATGAACACGGGCGCGTCATTTTGCCGTCCGTCGTGCGTTACCTGCCTGGGCAAGGCCGGCAGATTGGTCATGACGCCCAGCTCAATGCAGCGCAAGACCCCGCCAATACCATTGCGTCCGTCAAACGCTTCATGGGGCGAGGTCTCAAGGACATTGGTCACGCCGACAAGTTGCCGTACCGCTTTGTGGATCAACCTGGCATGCTGGGCATCGAGACGGTGCAAGGCATCAAGTCGCCCGTGGAGGTGAGCGCCGAGATTCTGGCAACCTTGCGTTTTCGTGCTGAAGACACCTTCAACGATGATGTGTATGGCGCGGTCATCACGGTGCCAGCTTACTTCGATGACGCGCAGCGCCAGGCAACTAAAGATGCTGCCCAGCTGGCCGGTATCCAGGTCTTGCGCCTGATCAATGAACCGACCGCAGCCGCCATTGCCTATGGCCTGGACAACGCGGCCGAAGGCATCTATGCCGTGTTCGATCTGGGCGGTGGCACATTTGACATTTCTATTTTGCGTTTGACACGTGGCGTGTTCGAAGTCATGGCCACTGGGGGAGACTCTGCGCTTGGCGGTGATGATTACGACCGGGCGCTTGCTGACTGGGCGCTGGCGCAAGTTCCCGGTGTTCAGGCCGATACCGCCGAAGACAAAACCCGGCTCAAAGCCGCAGCCCGGCAAGCCAAAGAGGCCTTGAGCGACAGCGCGCAAACCACCTTGACTGTCGAATTGGCATCTGGAAGCCTGAGCGTTCAGGTCAACCGTGATGCTTTCGAGGCGGCCACTGCCCAACTGACCCAACGATGCCTGTTGGCTGTACGTAAAGCGCTGCGCGATGCTGGCTTGTCCAAGGATGAGGTCAAGGGTGTGGTCATGGTCGGTGGTTCGACCCGCATGCCCCAGATCCAGCAAGCTGTGAGCGAGCTTTTCGGACAAGACCCTTTGAACAACCTCAACCCGGACGAGGTGGTGGCCTTGGGCGCCGCCATCCAGGCCAATCAGCTGGCCGGTAATGACGCGGCGGGCGACCTGCTGCTGCTCGATGTGATCCCCTTGTCTCTGGGCATCGAGACCATGGGGGGACTGGTTGAGCGCATCGTGCCGCGCAACCAGACCATTCCGACCGCCATGGCGCAGGACTTCACCACCTACCAGGATGGCCAGACCGCCTTGTCACTGCATGTGGTCCAGGGCGAGCGCGATCTGGTGCAGGACTGTCGCAGTCTGGCGCGCTTTGTGTTGCGTGGCATTCCGCCCATGGCAGCGGGCGCGGCGCGTATTCGCGTGACGTTTACCGTGGATGCCGATGGTCTGCTTCAGGTCAGTGCCAAGGAACAAACCAGCGGTGTGGAAGCACGCATCGACGTTAAACCTTCCTATGGCCTTTCTGACGAGCAGATCGCCAGCATGCTGCAAGACAGCTTTGCCACCGCCCAGGAAGACATGCAAGCCCGTGCTTTGGTGGAAGCCCGTGTGGATGCTGACCGCATGCTGTTGGCGACACGCAGCGCCTTGTCCGCCGATGGCGACTTGCTCAATGAACAAGAGCGCTTGGCCATTGATCGCCTGATGGAGAGTCTGGAACGAGCCATGGCGTCTGAAACCAGCGCCAAGGCCCTGGAGGAGCAAACGCAGACTTTGGCCAAGGGGACTGAGGCCTTTGCTGCATTGCGCATGAATCAAAGCATTCAGAAGGCTTTGGCCGGACAAAACATTCAATCCCTCTGACGACGAAAACGAGACCACCATGCCCGTCATCAAGATTCTTCCCCATGCCGAGTTGTGCCCGCAGGGTGCTGAAATTTCCGCAGCAGCAGGGACCAGTATTTGTGAAGCCCTGCTGGAGAACCACATCGCCATTGAACATGCATGCGACATGAGCTGTGCATGCACCACCTGCCACGTGATCGTGCGCGAAGGCTTTCGCAGCCTCAACGACATGGAAGAAACAGAGGAAGACCTGCTGGACCGCGCGTGGGGACTGGAGCCTGACTCGCGTCTGAGTTGTCAGGCCATCGTGGGGCGTGAGAACCTGGTGGTCGAAATTCCAAAGTACACCATCAACCACGCCAAAGAAAACCACTAAGATGGGTTCCATGAGACAAATCGTCCTGGACACGGAAACCACAGGTCTCTCTGCCGAAGGCGGAGATCGCATCATTGAAATCGGTTGCGTCGAGCTCTTCAACCGCAAGCTCACTGGTAACAACCTGCACTTCTACATCAACCCCGAGCGCGACAGCCATGAAGATGCGCTCAAAGTGCACGGCATCAGCAATGAGTTTCTTCGTGACAAGCCCAAATTTGCCGAACTGGCGGATGAAATTCTGGCCTATGTGCGCGGCGCCGAAGTCATTATTCATAACGCTCCCTTCGACTTGGGTTTCCTGAACAAGGAACTCGAACGCCTAGGGCACCCACCATTCAAGACTTTTGCTGAAGGTGTGATTGACACCTTGGTCATGGCCAAGGAAATGTTCCCCGGCAAGCGCAACAGCCTGGACGCCCTTTGCGATCGCCTTGAGGTTGACAACTCAGGTCGCACCCTCCACGGCGCCTTGCTGGACGCCGAGTTGCTGGCGGATGTGTACATCAACCTGACACGCGGACAAGAAGCCTTGTTGATGGATGTTCCTGCAGACAAGGATGCGGGGCCCGCCCAAGGTCAAGCCGCGGTGCTGGATCTGTCTGGTTTTCATTTGCCGGTCTTGCAGGCCAACCCCCAAGAGTTGCAGGAGCATCAGGATGTGCTGGCGCAACTGGACAAAAGCAGTGGCGGCAAAACGGTCTGGCGCAGCTGCGAGTCACTTTCAGCCCGAAAATTTGTGGCATAATAGTGGTCTTCACTGCTACAGCAGTGACGGGTGATTAGCTCAGCGGTAGAGCACTGCCTTCACACGGCAGGGGTCACATGTTCGATCCATGTATCACCCACCAATCCAAAGCCTCGTAAGTCATTGATTTACGGGGCTTTTTTGTTTTCTGCCTCGCGTTATGCGGTATGCCAAAACTAGCGAGTATGAAACTTGTATGGAAAACTGCTGTCCGGAATTTCATACTGCCGCCCGTGTGGTCACCATGTCAAGCTTGGAGCTGGTGGAGTTCATCAACAGCCAGCGCGGAGAGGGTGAGGCCGAGCTTCGGCACGATAACTTCATGGCTAAAGTGCCACAAGTTTTGGGTGAAGAAGGTGCCCTAAATTTCAAGGGCACCTACCGGGACGTTCAAAATAACTCAAACTCGATGTCAGTCTGTGGGACCCTCTTTTGGGCTTTTCATAGATTTATCTTTTCAACAAATTAACACGTATTTTGACTTTCTGGATACACTACACGCCATTCCAGCCCTGTGAAATGGATCTGTGACTCATTCTGGTCATGTTCAGCGGCTGGGCAGACCTGAAGTTCATCACCAGTCTTACATGCCCTTGATTGCTTTGCTCGCCGGGTGGTTTCAGCGCGTGCCACATCCCGGCAAAAAGCAGCGCTTTGCCCTGTTGGAGCTTGGTGCTGGGCTTTTTCTGCTGTTGCTCGCACACATTGTGGCGATGCACTACCTGGAAGGTTTCGACTGGTGGTCGTCGATCTGGTTGACTTTCATCACGGTTGCTACCGTAGGCTATGGCGATGTTTCGGCCAAAACCGTCTGGGGACAAGTTGCAACCCTGGCACTGCTGGTGATTCCCGGCATCGTGCTGTTCTCAAAACTTCTGAGTGAAATCGTCGATAGAAACGCAGTGCGCAGAGAGCGACAGCTCAAAGGCGCGTGGAGATGGCCCATGAAAGAACATATTCTGGTTTTTAATGCACCTCAAAACGTCGAAAGCTACATGTCCATTGTGGTGAGCGAATTCGTGAAATATCCACAGTACGAGCATGCGCCTGTTCAGGTCGTTTCAACCCGGTTCCCGAATGGGTTGCCGACGAGGTTGCAAGACATGAATGTTCTGCTCTACACCGGCTCCGGCAATTCGGATGAAACATTGGCTGCCGTCAACGTGGCTTTGGCCAAAGTCGTGATCGTGCTGGCACCCGACCCGGAACAGGAAGACTCCGATGCAGCTACGTTTGATCTGGTCCATCGCATTCGCGACACCGGCTCAAAAGCCTACATCGTGGCCGAGTCCATTCGTGACAGCAACCGGCGTCGCATTCGCGCTGCAGGGGCGGATGCCACCATGCGGCCTATTCGTGCCTACCCGGAAATTGCTGTGCGTGCAGTGCTCGCGCCCGGCTCGGAACTGGTCATCGAAGAGTTGTTTGACAGTGCGGGCAGCGAATACCGCCGGGTCAACACGCCCGCCATCGAGATGGATTGGCGCGATGTCACGACCCGCTGCATTGCGTCAGACCTCGGTACGCCTTTGGCCTATGTCGAGGCTGATGGCAACATCGTGATCAACCCGCTGGGCTCCCGAAAGGCACACTTCACGGGCCTGATTTTGGCGGTGCTGGACACGGCGCAATGGAGCGATGACGATTTGATTCGCGCGTTGCAGTCCTGAGTTCGCGATCCCATTTCGCCCGACCCCATTTAACCAAAGGCGCTCACGAGGGACTTGTTGTCAGGCTGGTGTGCTGAGTAGCGACCCATGTCCAGACCTTCCGTGCTGATCGCGCACTGTCGACCCATGATTTGATCAGCCAGCACCTGTGCGCTGCCGCAGGCCATGGTCCAGCCCAGTGTGCCGTGCCCGGTGTTCAGGTAAAGGTTGCGTATGCCACTGGCGCCGACCAGCGGGGTGCCATCGGGTGTCATGGGGCGCAGTCCGGTCCAGAACTGCGCTTGCTGCAGGTCGCCCCCGGCGAACAATTCTCGGGTGACTTTTTCCAGGGTTTGTCGGCGTCTGGGGTTCAGGCGCAAGTCAAAGCCACCAAGCTCGGCCATGCCACCCACGCGAATGCGGTCGCCCAGTCGGGTCACCGCAATTTTGTAGCTCTCGTCCAGCACCGTGGATTGCGGGGCCAAGGCCTCGTTCGTGATGGGCAAGGTGAGCGAGTAGCCTTTGACTGGGTACACCGGAATGTCCAAACCCAAGGGCAGCAACAGGTTGCGCGAGTAACTGCCTGCGGCCAGCACATAGCGGTCTGCATGCAAGTTGGACTGGTCTGTGAACCTGATCCCCTCCAGATGTTGACCCGCATGCTGCAGGTGTTCAACCGTTTTGCCATACAGAAAGCGCACGCCCAGCTGCTCGGCTTTGGCCGCCAGTTGGGTGGTGAACTGGTGGCAGTCCCCGGTTTCGTCGTTGGGCAGGCGCAGGCCACCGCAAAAGGGGGCGCTGGCGTTGGCCAAAGCAGGTTCGGCGCGCATCACGCCAGCACGGTCGAGCAATTCAAACGGCACCCCACACGCTTGCAGCACCTCCACATCGCGTTGCGCCGCGTCCAGCTGGGCTTGCGTGCGAAACAGTTGCAACGTGCCTGCACTGCACTCGTCGTAATGCAGGTCAGCTTGTGTGCGCCAGCTGCGTAAACAGTCCCGGCTGTATTCGGACAGCCGCATCATGCGCTCCTTGTTGATGGCATAGCGCGGTGCCGAACAGTTGGCCAGCATTTGCGCCATCCAGCGCATCTGAAACCAGGAGCCATCGAGCCGAATGGCCAGCGGAGCATGGCGCTGGAACAACCATTTCATGGCCTTGAGGGGAATGCCGGGTGCTGCCCAAGGGGTGGAGTACCCCGGCGAGACTTGCCCCGCATTGGCATAACTGGTTTCCATCGCGGGCGCCGCCTGCCGTTCAATGACCGTCACTTCGGCGCCTTGTTGGGCCAGGGCCCATGCTGTGGTGATGCCGATCACGCCGCCGCCAAGCACTGCAACTTTCATGGTGATGTCCTTGATGAATCTACTGTTGGAGTGATGGTATGGATTCGTTGAAGAAATATTTCTTGAAAAAGTTTGTATTTAAAGCAAAATCAACTGAGTTAATATGAAAAAGCAATGGAGATGCAGTAAATGTTTGATTTGGACAGCATTGATCGCCGAATTTTGGATGTTTTGCAGCGCCAGGGCCGCATTACCATGACCGAACTGGGGGAGCAGGTGGGCTTGTCAACCTCGCCCTGTTCCGAGCGTGTCAAGCGGCTGGAGCGCCAGGGGCTGATCAGTGGTTACCACGCGCACATCGATGCGCAGCGACTGGGCCGATCGCTGCTGGTGTTCATCGAGATCACGCTGTCCCAAAAATCGCCTCAGATTTTTGAGACGGTGCGCCGTGAAGTGGGGGCCATGCCCGAGGTGCTGGAGTGCCACCTGGTCTCAGGCAGCTTTGACTATTTGCTCAAGGCGCGTTTGCGGGCGATGAACGAATACCGCGACTTGCTGGGCAAAATCCTCAAACAGATTCCTGTGCCCGCACAGTCCAACAGCTATGTGGTCATGGAGGAAATCAAGGAGACCTTGCTGCTCCCCCTGGATCGATGAGTCATCCGATCAAAGGATCAAAATGGCCCGGAAGTCATTCACGTTGGTGTGTGTCGGGCCGGTGAAGACCAGATCGTTCAAGGCCTCGAAGAAGCCATAAGCATCGTTGCGGGACTGGTAGCTGGCCAGCTTCATGCCTTGTGCGGCAGCGCGCTGCAAGGTGTCCGGGCCGACGCGTGCGCCTGCGTTATCCTGCACACCATCAATGCCATCGGTGTCGGCGGCCAAGCCCCAGACGCCAGCCTGACCTTGCAGGCCTTCGGCCAGCCCCATGCAGAACTCCCCCGCACGCCCACCGCGCCCCTTGGCTGCGCCAGGGGGCAAAGGCTTGATGGTCACTGTCGTTTCCCCACCGCTGAGCAACACACAAGGGCGCTGGAAGGGGCCTTTGCCCTGTGCAATGGCGCGGGCGAGTGCAGCGTGCACTTTGCCCACATCGCGTGATTCACCTTCGATCTCGTCACTCAGAATGTAGGCGGGCAGGCCGGCTTGCCTGGCGAGCTCGGCTGCCGCTTGCAGGGACTGCATGGGCGTGGCGATCATGTGCAGCTGTTGGGTCGCAAACACGGGTGCACTGGGCTTGGGTGTTTCCAGCTGCCCCTCATTCAGAGCCTTCAATACAGGGGCAGGCAGCTCAATACGGTAACGCTCCAGAATGGCCAGTGCGTCTGCACACGTGCTGGGGTCCGCCACCGTAGGACCGCTGGCGATCACGCTGGGGTCATCGCCCGGCACATCGCTGATCATCAGCGTGACCACTCGCGCCGGGGCGCAGGCGGCGGCCAGGCGACCGCCTTTGATACGTGAGAGATGCTTGCGCACGCAATTCATTTCCACAATGTTGGCGCCGCTGTCGAGCAACTGCTGGTTGATGCGTTGTTTGTCCTGCAGGGTGAGCCCTTCGGCAGGCAGCGTCAGCAGGGCTGAACCACCACCCGAAATCAGGCACAGCACCAGATCGTCGGGCGTAAGGTTTTGTGTCAGCTCCAGCATGCGCTGGGCAGCTTGCAGGCCTGCTGCGTCCGGAACGGGGTGTGCAGCTTCCACAATTTCGATGCGTGCAGGTACGCCAGTGGGGTGCGCGGGTGTGTGGTCATAGCGCGTGACGACCAACCCAGACAAGGGGGCATCAGCTGGCCACAAAGCTTCGACCGCATGCACCATGGCCCCAGCGGCTTTACCCGCGCCCAGCACCAAGGTGCGACCCTTGGGCGGCTTGGGCAAGTAAGTACTTGTGATGTGCGCAGGCAAGGCGCGCCGCACAGCCGCGTCGTAGAGTTGACGCAAAAAGTTCTGAGGGTGATCAAGCGGCGTTTGCATGGCAATCAGGCAGGTCCGTGGAGGTGAGGGTGATTATGACCATCAGGATGACCCGAGTCCCAGGGCCGTGGCTACGCCCAGCGCTGCAAAAATGCCCGCTGCAATGCGGTGAACCCATTTCATGGGAATGCGTGCAGCAAAACGGTCGCCCACAAACACAGCGGGAACGTCAGCAATCAACATGCCCAGCGTGGTGCCTGCGACCACCATGAGCGCGTCTGCGTAGTGTGCGGCCATGGCAATGGTGGCAACCTGTGTTTTGTCGCCCATTTCAGCCAGGAAGAAGGTCACCAGCGTCGTGCCAAACACGCCCAAGCGCTGGGCGATGGCGGTTTCTTCCTCTTCAATCGCATCGGGAATCAAGGTCCAGATGGCCATGCCCAGGAACGATGCAGCCAAGATCCAGCGCAACACACTGGGGTCGATGGCGGTGGTGATCCATGCACCCAGTGCGCCTGCCAGACCATGGTTGACCAGGGTGGCGGCCAGAATGCCCAGGATGATGGGCACGGGTTTCTTGAAACGTGCGGCCAAAATAAAAGCCAGAAATTGCGTTTTGTCGCCCATTTCGGCAAGGGCCACAACGCCAGTTGAGGTGAGCAAGGATTCCATGGTCAGAGCATAAGACAAGCAGACAAAGAAAAAGGCCTTGCATTTCTGCAAGGCCTTGTCTTTTTTGGCTCCCCGACCTGGGCTCGAACCAGGGACCTACGGATTAACAGTCCGGCGCTCTACCGACTGAGCTATCGGGGAATAGGCGAGATTATAGACAGAAAAAAGCCGCTTTTAAGAGGAGAGAAAATTTTTATGCGTTGTGCATCGACACGCTTGTTCGCAAGCCCGTGGGTGCGCAAAGAATGGCGCTATCCTCGTGTGCAGTTGTTGAACTTTCATTCATGGCAGAACACTTCATTGCCCCCGGCTGGGCCGCTTTGCACGGCAACCAGCCCGAGACCCTGATGCACACGCTGACTGCGTGGTTGCAGCGCCAACCTTTGCCGCCACTGCAGGCCGAGGTGGTGCTGGTGCAAAGCAATGGCATGGCCGAGTGGGTCAAGATGTCGCTGGCGCGTGCGCACGGGGTATGCGCTGCGGCGCAGGTGGAATTGCCTTCGCGTTTTTTGTGGCGGACCTATCGGCAGGTCTTGGGGGCGGGTGTCGTGCCCTCGGAGTCGCCGCTGGACAAGTTGCCCATGACCTGGCGCTTGATGGCTTTGTTGCCACAGTGTGTGGGCGAAGAAGTCTTCAAGCCTGTGCGCGGCTTTTTGCAAGGCGATGAACCCGACCGCTTGCTGCAACTGGCCAGCCGTCTTGCGGATTTGTATGACCAATACCAGATCTACCGTTCAGATTGGTTGAACGATTGGGCTGCTGGCCTCAACGAGTGCCGCGTGCTCAATGGCACAACGCCTCTGGCTGATGACCAGCTCTGGCAAGCCGAACTGTGGCGGCGCGTGGTGGCCGGCTTGAACGAGGTGGAGCGACAAAACACCCGCCCAGCTGTGCACCAGCGTGTGTTGACCCGACTGCGTTCGGGGCAAGGCCCTGCGCAAACGGTGGCGCCACGCGTGTCGGTGTTTGGCATGAGCCACATGCCCATGCAACTGCTGGAGTTGCTGGCGGCTTTGTCTGATCACAGCCAGGTCTTGCTGGCCGTGCCCAACCCCTGTCGTTACCACTGGGCCGACATCATGGATGGGCGCGAGTGGTTGCGCAGCCAGCAACGCAGGCAGCGCGACAAGGGCGCGCCGCTGGCGACCGTGGACCTCTCGCAAATGCATGCCCACGCCCCGACGCTGCTGGCCAGCTGGGGCCGACAAGGGCGCGACTTTGTGCGCATGCTCGATGCCTTTGACGATGCCCAAGACGCCAGCGAGCGCATGCAGCTGCCCACGCTCGACTTTTTTGACGATGCGCCCATCGCACCGGGCACGCCCGCGTTGGCGCAGTTGCAACGGCGCATTCGCGATCTGGTGCCATCCACCGCCGAACACCCAGCCGCCCCGCGGCCCGAGGGCGATGGTTCGCTGCTGTTCAGAATTGCGCACAGCCCGGTGCGCGAGCTGGAGGTTTTGCACGACCAATTGCTCGACTGGTTTACAAAGCCGCCCGGTGGTGGGCAGGCCCTGTCTCCGCGCGATGTGGTGGTCATGGTGCCTGACATTGAGCGCATGGCCCCGGCCATCGAAGCCGTCTTTGGGCAGTACCCGCGCTCGGATGCGCGCTTCATTCCCTACGCCATTGCCGATCTGGGCGCGCAAGCCAACAGCGCCCTGATTCATGCGGTGCACTGGCTGCTGGCGCTGCCGCAAGAGCGCTCGCACATGAGTGATCTGGTGGCTTTGCTGGAGGTGCCTGCCTTGGCCCGGCGCTTTGGCGTCCGTGAAGAAGGGCTGCCAGTGCTCACCCGCTGGATGGCGGGCTCGGGCATTCGCTGGGGCTTGTCTGCCGAGCACCGGGCTGGCTTGGGGCTGGATGCCTGCGGCGAGGTCAACTCGGCCTTGTTTGGCGTGCAACGCATGCTCATGGGCTATGCGTGTGGAGCCGACCCGGTGCCGCTGGATGCGGGCGTCATGCCCTATGACGAGGTGGCCGGTCTGGACGCTGAGCTGGCCGGGTCCTTGGCGCAGCTGCTGCAGGTGTTGATCGACTGGTGGCAAGACAGCCAGACGCCCGCCACGCCTTTGGTCTGGTCACAGCGGGCCAGGGCCTTGCTGGCGCAGTGTTTTGAGGTGCACACCGAAGCCGACCGCCAGGCCCTGCAGGCCTTGCAGCAAGCACTGGACGACTGGCTGCGCGCCTGCGACGGTGCCGAGTTTGCGCAAGAAGTGGCCTTGCCCGTCATGCGCGAGGCCTGGCTTCAGGCCCTGCGCGTGCCTCGGTTGGAGCAACGCTTTCGCGCAGGTGGGGTCACGTTCTGCACGCTCATGCCGATGCGTGCAATTCCGTTCAAGGTGGTGTGCCTGCTGGGCATGAACGATGGCGACTACCCGCGCCGAGCTCCCCAAGCCGACTTTGACCTCATGGCCATGCCCGGCATGGTACGCCCCGGCGACCGCTCGCGCCGCGATGACGATCGCCAGCTCATGCTGGAGGCATTGTTGTCCGCGCGCGAGGTGCTCTACATCAGCTGGTGTGGCCACAGTGTGCGCGACAACAGCGAGCAGCCACCTTCGGTGTTGGTCTCGCAGTTGCGCGACGAAATCGATGCCTTGTGGGGGCAGGGCAGTGCCAAGGCCCTGACCGTGGCGCACCCGCTGCAGCCCTTTGGCAAAGCGTATTTCACAAAAGGCAGCGGTGTGAGCACCTATGCGCAGGAGTGGCAGACGCAGGAGAGATCGCTTCACCGTGTTCGCGATGACGGCGGGCAAGAGCATAGTGAAACAAGTACGTCATCGCGAGCGAAGCGAAGCGATCAGGACACCCAAGCCACCATCACCCTTTCGCAACTGGCGCGTTTTCTGCGTCGCCCGGTTGGCAGCTATTTCCGCGAACGCTTGCAGGTGCACCTGGACGCGCCCGAGACGGGCTGGCTCGACGAAGAGCTGTTCAGCCTGGGCGGTCTGGACCACCACAGCCTGCTCGACGAAGCGCTGACCCAACGGCCCGCAGACCTTAGCGCGCAAGACCTGCCGCACTACACCCAAGTGCTCGTCCAGCGCTTGCGTGCCCGTGGCGCCTTGCCCTTGGCGGGTGTGGGTCAACTCGAAGCCGCGCAGTTGCAGGGCCAGCTGCAAGCCATGTTGCAGGCCGAGATCAACGAGCGCAGCGCCTGCACGGGCGATGCCCCCCGCGTGATGGTGGAGCAGGCTGTCGAAGGCGTGCAGCTGCGCGACGCCATCTCGGGTTTGTGTCCAAGCCCGTCTGCCGACCAGGTGGACGTGCTGGTGCTCATGCGGGCGTCGTCCTTGGTCAGTGTTTCAGACAAAGGAAAAGCCAAGGTCAAGCCTGACAAATGCCTTGATGCCTGGCTGCACAGCCTGGCCGCAGCCAGCATGGGCCGAGCCGTTCGGGTGGTCCTGGTGGGGCGCAATGCCATCGTGCGTGCGCCGGTCATGGCGCAAGAAGAGGCCCAAGAAGTGCTGCGTGTTTTACTGGTCACCTGGGTGCAAGGCATGCAATCACCTTTGCCCCTGCCACCGGCCTTGGCCCTGGAGTGGCTCGCAAAGCAGGAGTGGACGGACGATCTCTACAAGCGCTACGAAGAAAAGGGCTTTACCGGCACACCCGCCATGGCCCGTCAGGATGCGGCCCTGTACCGCTGCTACCCCACGCTGGACGCTTTGTTGCTTGATGGCCGGTTCGAAACCCTGGCCGAGCAGGTGTACCGGCCTTTGCTGGAGTGGGCTGATCAGTGCAGCGTCGAGCCCTTGGGCCACGATGCGCTGACAGCAGAGGAGGAGCAGGCATGAGCGCGCAAACCCTGGTGGCGCAACGCTTTCCCTTGCGCGGCAGCCATTTGATCGAGGCCAGTGCTGGCACGGGCAAGACCTGGACCAGTGCCGCGCTGTACGTGCGCCTGGTGCTGGGCCATGGCAGCGAGGACTCATGCCCCGTGCGGCCGCTGATGCCGCCCGACATTCTGGTGATGACCTTTACCCGTGCCGCCACGCGCGAGTTGTCGGACCGCATTCGCAAGCGCCTTAACGAAGCTGCGCAAGTGTTCCGGGGCACGCTGCAGACCCAAGAAGAATTTCTGCTCGACCTGCTGCAAGACTATCCCGAAGGCACCGCACGCGAGCAAGCCGCACACCGCCTGGCCTTGGCCGCCCAGACCATGGACGAAGCGGCGGTCTACACCCTCGACGCCTGGTGCCAGCGCATGCTGCGCGA
>JALRIL010000137.1 GCA_023255445.1 Limnohabitans sp.
GGCGTTTGATCGCTCGGTGGTCCTGCTCTACGATGTTGTTCAGGTACTTGGACTGGCGCAACTCTATGTGCAGTCCGCTGTCCTCGATTAACCCTTTGACCGCGGCCGTGTTGGCTCCACTTTTATCGATCGTGATCTTCTCGGGAAGGTCATGCAGGCTGATGGCCCGTTCGAAGAACCGACGTGCCGCCGCCTCATCACGGCGGGCGGTCAGTAGGAAATCCACCGTCTGACCCAGCCGGTCCACCGCCCGGTACAGGTACTTCCATTGCCCGCTTACCTGAATGTAGGTCTCGTCCATCCGCCAGGAGCCTCCCACCGGGCGCTTGCGCTGGCGAAAGACTGCGGCGAGCACCGGCAATATCTTCAGCGCCCAGCGGTGAACGGTGGCATGGTCAACACCCACACCACGTTCGGCCATCATTTCTTCCAACTGCCGCAGGCTCAGCGGATAGGCCGCGTACCAGCGCACGCATACCAGCATGATCTCCAGCGGGAAATGCAATCGCTTGATCACCCGCCGCAGGGTGGAATTTGACAGTTGAAGTTGCAGTGGTGCCATCGCTCATTGTCCATCGACGGCCTTATTGCGACAGAACCGCAAAAAGCCCCGCGTGGTGCGGGGCTCTGAGCGCCTGGCAACCCGACTGAGCGAGTTAGCAGGACTTGTTCTGGCGGAACAGGAGGGATTCGAACCCTCGGTACAGCAAAAACTGTACGCCGGATTTCGAATCCGGTGCATTCGACCACTCTGCCACCGTTCCGCATGTGTCGAAGCGGCAGATTCTAACAGAGGCCGGCGCGGTTTCAGGGATTCTTGGTTGGCGCAAACACAGCCGCATTGCGTGGAGCCATGGTCAGGGTCACCGTTCCTGAGCTGCCCCAGCCGCCTTCGGCCATTTCAATCGTGGCCGTGCGTTCCTGACGGGTCATGACCACCAAACTGGTTTTGCCACGCACGGCAGAGACCACGGCCCATCCTTGGGCGGGGTAGCTTTCCAGAAAATAGCGGTAGGCTGCATCCATATCCTTACCGACATCCATCACGACGCGGCCCACCCAGTTGTCGCCCGCGCCAATGATGAGCGATTGATCGCCCCGAATGATTGCTCCCGGCGGTAAAGCCAGCTGACCGAGCAGCTGCACAGGCTTTTGTGGTTGCACAGAGTCGGGCCCTGCATAGTTGGCCGAACCAAGGCTGGTAGAGGTACAACCCGCGCTCAGACTGACCGCGAGGGCCAATACCATCCAGAGAAGTTGACGCATGGTTGTTCCTTTCATCAATCTGCTCAGCCCAGCTGAGCTACACCGCCCATGTAAGGTCTGAGCACCTCGGGCACAGTGACCGATCCATCGGCGTTCTGGTAATTTTCCAGCACAGCCACCAGCGCACGGCCCACGGCCAGCCCAGAGCCATTGAGCGTGTGCACCAGCTCATTTTTTCCTTGCGCGTTCTTGAATCGCGCCTGCAGACGACGGGCCTGGAAGGCCTCGCAGTTGGAGACCGAGCTGATCTCGCGGTACACGCCTTGGGCAGGCACCCATACCTCCAGGTCGTAAGTTTTGGTGGCGCCAAAACCCATGTCACCCGTGCACAAGCTCATCACGCGGTAGGGCAAACCCAGCTTTTGCAGAATGGCTTCAGCGTGGCCCGTCATTTCTTCGAGGGCTTCGTAGCTCTTGTCGGGGTGCACGATCTGCACCATTTCGACCTTATCGAACTGGTGTTGGCGGATCATGCCGCGGGTGTCGCGCCCCGCACTTCCCGCCTCTGAACGGAAACAGGGTGTGTGCGCCGTCATCTTGATCGGCAAATCAGCCTCGGCCAGGATTTCGCCGCGCACCACGTTGGTTAACGTCACTTCGGAGGTGGGGATCAAATACAGGTCCTGCTTGTCTTCGCCGCCGTCCTGGCCCCCTTTGTTGGCGGCAAACAGGTCGGCCTCGAACTTGGGCAGCTGGCCCGTGCCGCGCAGGGTGTCGGCGTTGACGATGTAAGGCGTGTAGCACTCGGTGTAGCCGTGTTCACGGGTCTGGGTGTCGAGCATGAACTGGGCCAACGCACGGTGCAGCTGGGCGATTGGCCCACGCATGAAGGTAAAGCGCGAGCCGGCGAGCTTGATGCCCGTGTCAAAGTCCAGGCCCAGTTTTTCGCCGACGGTGACGTGATCTTGCACTTCAAAGTCAAACGTGCGGGGTGTTCCCCAGCTGCGCACCACCACATTGCCCTCTTCACCGGCGCCCACCGGCACACTCTCGTGCGGCAAGTTAGGCACAGCCAGCAGCAAATCCTGCAACTCGGACTGGATCACCTCCAGGCGGGCAGCTGAAGTGTCCAGCTCGTTCTTGATGGCCCCTACCTGCGCCATGACGGCGTCAGCCTCAGCATGCTGGCCTTTACCTTTGAGCATGCCGATCTGTTTGGACAGACTGTTGCGTTGGGCTTGCAGCTCTTCGGTGCGGGTCTGCAATGTTTTGCGTTCGGATTCCAGGGCGCGAAAAGCGTCCACATCCAGAAATGCTTGCGGGTTCTTGCGGGTTTGCAGACGCGCGATCACGGCGTCCAAGTCTTTGCGAAGGAGAAGAATGTCTAGCATGATGAACGGTATTGTAGGTTTCAGGCCGCTTCGGTATCGTTGTCAGCCTTCAGGCCCTTGGGCAAAGGAAACTTCATGGTTTCCTGAACGCCCGGCAAGCTACGTACAGACACAGCGCCCAGCTCTCGCAAACGGGCAATCACAGCCTGCACCAGCACATCGGGGGCAGAGGCCCCCGCCGTCAGTCCCACACGCGTGGCGCCTTGTAGCCACTGGGCCTGCAGATCGGCTGCAGCGTCCACCATATAGGCAGGGGTGCCCATGCGCTCGGCCAGTTCGCGCAAGCGGTTGCTGTTGGAGCTGGTGGGACTGCCCACCACAATGACCACATCCACCTGCGGGCTCAGCAGCTTGACGGCATCCTGGCGGTTTTGCGTGGCATAACAAATGTCTTGCTGCTTGGGCTCACGCACGCTCGGGAAACGCGCCTTGACGGCTGCCAGAATGCCCGCCGCATCGTCCACACTCAGCGTGGTTTGTGTGACCACCGCCAGTTTGGCCGTTTGCGCGGGTTGCACCTTGGCCACATCGGACTCGTCTTCGACCAGGTGGATGCCACCCTCCAGTTGGCCCATGGTGCCTTCCACCTCGGGGTGCCCCTTGTGGCCAATCATGATGAATTCGTAGCCCTCTTTGTGCAGTTTGGCCACTTCGACATGGACTTTAGTCACCAGCGGACAGGTGGCATCGAAGATACGAAACCCGCGCTGCTCGGCCTCGTGTTGCACGGCGCGGCTGACGCCGTGGGCGCTAAAGATCAAGGTGGCGCCAGGCGGCACTTCGGCCAGGTCTTCGATGAAGATCGCGCCTTTGTCCTTGAGGTCATTGACCACATAGGTGTTGTGCACGATTTCGTGGCGCACATAAATCGGACGACCAAACTTCGCCAGGGCATGTTCAACAATGTCAATGGCGCGATCGACCCCGGCGCAAAAGCCTCGGGGTTCTGCCAGCACGATGTCGCTGGTCATCACAGCACCCCAATGATCTGGACTTCCAGCGTGACGGGCTGGCCCGCCAGCGGGTGGTTGAAGTCAAACTGCACCGCGCCATCGTCAGACACTTGCAACACCGTGCCGGCGTAAGACCCCAGGCCATCCGGGGTGGGAAACTGCACCACATCGCCCAAGGTGTATTTCTCCATGGGGTCACCGAGTTCATTGAGAAGCTTGCGTGCCACCCACTGCACCATGTCAGGGTTGTGTTCGCCAAAGGCTTCGCCAGCGGCAATTTGCAGCGTGGTGTGCACCCCCTCTTGCAGACCCAAGAGGTGCTGCTCCACCGCGGGCGAAAGCTCCCCCGCCCCCAGCGACAGGGTGGCAGGCTTGTCGGTAAAGGTGTTGATCACATCGCCTTGCGGACCAGCCAGGCGGTAATGCAAAGTGAGAAAGGAGCCAGGTTGAACGGTGGACATAAGGGTTTGGGCCAATGCCAAGGAAGTGGCAAGACGGGCATAAAGAAGGCTCTATTGTAAAAGTCGGCAAGCACGCGCACCGGACGTGCCCAAACGGCTCAGGGAGGAAAGAACATGGGGGTCAAAGACCTGCCTGTGGACGTGCGTCCGCGGGAAAAACTGCTCGCGCGCGGCCCGATGGCCCTGAGCGACATCGAGCTTTTGGCGCTGCTGCTGCGCACGGGCATGGCAGGCAAGGACGTGTTTGCCTTGTCGGCTGAACTGCTCGAGCGACTCGGCGGGCTGGCCGGTTTGCTGGCGGCGCAGGCCGATGATCTGAACATCATCAAAGGTCTGGGGCCTGCCAAACGGGCGGAGCTGGTGGCCGTGATGGAACTGGCACGCCGAGCCATGACCGAGCGTCTTCGCGAACGGGAGGCGTTTGCCTCACCTGCAGCGGTCAAACAGCATCTACAGATGCACCTGGCCCACAAGCCTCATGAGGTCTTTGCCGTGATGTTTCTGGACAGCCAAAACCGCTTGCTGGCCATGGAGGAGCTGTTTCGGGGCACGCTTTCGCAGACATCGGTTTACCCGCGCGAGGTGGTGCTTCGCGCCTTGCATCACCATTGCGCCGCTGTGGTGCTGGCGCACAACCACCCCAGTGGCAGCGTGCAGCCCAGCCGAGCGGATGAAGCCTTGACGCAGAACCTCAAGGCCAGTCTGGCGCTGGTGGATGTGCGGGTGCTGGACCACATCATCGTCGGCCCCGGCCAGTCGCTGTCCATGGCTGAGCAAGGTTTGCTGTAATGACCTCAGCCTGCAGGCGCCAGCAGCACCACGAGGGCTCCGGCACCGCCTTGTGGTGGGGTCGCTTGCACAAAGGCCAGGATCTGGTTTTTCTGCACCAGCCAGCTGTGCACCTTACTTTTGAGCACCGGTGTTTTGCCAGGCGAGCCCAGCCCCTTGCCGTGGACCACACGCACGCAGCGAATGCCTTGGCGGTGGCATTCGCGGATGAACTCAGCCAACGCCAGCCGCGCCTCGTCGGTGCGCAGACCATGCAGGTCAATCTCGCGCTGGATCGACCATTCACCCTTGCGCAGTTTGCGCACCACATCCGGCCCAATGCCAGGGCGCTTAAAGCTCAGGCTTTCATCGGTATCGAGCAAGGTGCTGACATCGAACTCATCGCTCAGGGCATCGCGCAGCACGGCCTGCTCGTCTTTTTGCCGCTGCACGGGTACAGGTGGCACGGGCGGCATGGCGGGCGCATGACGTTCGCTCGAGGCCAGTGGCCTGACGGCCCCCACCGCACGCACGAACAAATCGCGCTCCTGACGCTCACGCTCCAGGGCCAGTGCCTGTTCTTTCTCTCGCTGCAGCGCCTGCTCACGCTCAAGCTGGAGCTGTTTCTGAATGTGTTTGAGGTCTTGCAGGCTTTGGAGTTTCACATCGCCGATGGTGCCACAAAGCCGAGTTGGCTTCAGGCCCCTGCGCGGTTGCGCATCCAGTCGGCGGTCTGGAAAAAACTTTGCTGCAGGCGCTGCTGCAACACCGGATCGACGCCAACTTCGGTCATCGCCTGGTTCATGCAGGCCAGCCATTGGTCTCGCTCGGCAATACCAATCGAAAAGGGCATATGCCGCATGCGCAAACGTGGGTGACCAAAACGGTCCTGGTAATGCTGAGGCCCGCCTAACCAACCGCACAAAAACCAGAACAATTTGTCTCGCGCATCGTCAAGGGTGCTGCCGTGGCTCGATCGAAGCACGGCGTAGGAAGGCTCCAGATCCATCAGATCGTAGAACCGGTCAACCAATTGCCGGACTTGGGGCTCGCCCCCAATCCATTCGAATGGGGTGTCGTAAGGTGGTTTTTCTTGAATGTCCATGGCTGCATTGTCGGCTGCGTTGGGCTGTGCGCTTGTATCCAGATCAATCCTGCGCCATGCGCAGCGTCTGCACCACACTGCGGCCTAACAACCCGCGCAAGGCCCATTGCCCGGTGACCAAAGCCAGGCCTGCGCCCACGACCGCACCAACAGGCAGCATCCACCAGGACACGGTCCACTGCAGATCCAGCACCTGCCGCGCCAGCCACCAACCCAGAGCCAACGCGCTGCCTGTGGCCAGCACACCGGCCAGCACGCCTTGTAAGCCCAACTCAAGCGCCTGCATGCTGGCCAGACGGCGGTGGCTGGCCCCCAGAGCCCGCCACACAGCATATTCATGCACCCGCTGCTTGCGTCCGGCATCGAGCACAGTCCAGAACACCAACAAGCCCGAGAGCAGGCTCAAGCCAAACAGCCCTTGCAAGGCGCCCATGACCTGGTCCAGCATGCGCTGGATTTGGCCCAAGGTCTGGCGCAAATCGACACTGGTGACGTTTGGAAACTGCCGAATCAGACGCGCATCAAAGCCCGAGCCCGCTTTGTCTGTGCGCAGTGTGACCAGATAAGTGGTGGGCCACTGAGGCATGGCGTCCACCGGATATAGCATGAAAAAGTTAGCCCGCATCGATGTCCAGTCCACCTTGCGTACCGAGGTGATGCGGGCTTCGTGCACCACTCCGGCCATGTCAAAACCCACACGGTCACCCAGGTTCAGGCCCAATGTCTGGGCCAGCCCCTGCTCCACACTGACCTGGCCACTGTCGCCAGGCTGCCATGCCCCCTCGACCAGGATGTTTTGCGCTGGCAAGTTATGCGTATAGGACAGGTTGAACTCGCGTTCTACCAGGCGCTGCGCACGATCGCCCTCGAAATTTTCGGCGCGAACGGGCGCACCATTGATGCTGACCAGCCGACCACGCACCATCGGGAACCAGTCCACCAGCTCGGCCGAGGACTCTGTCACAAAACGCCGGAATGAGTCTTGCTGATCGACCTGCACGTTGATGACGAAGTGATCGGGCGCATCGGCGGGTGTGGCTTGTTGCCAGCTGTGCAGCAAGTCCGTGCGCAACAGCAGCATCAAGGCCAGCGCCATCAATCCCAAGGCCATGGCACTGACCTGCACCACGCTCAGCGCGGGTCGCGCCGTCAGTTGCTTGAGGGCCATGCCCAGGCTGTCCCGGTGTGACCAGGACACGGTTCTGGCCAGGCACAGCAATAGCCATGACAGGCCCGCAAACACACAGCCTGCCACCGCAAAACCAAGCAGCGTCATGCCGACCAGACGCCAGTCCTGTCCGAACAACAGTGTGACCAAGGCAAAAGCCAGCACGCCCAACGCCGTGACGGCCCAGGCTCGTGCATGCAAAGGCTGCATCTGTTTGCGCAGCACGCGCATGGCCGGCACCTGCGCCAGCTGAAGCACTGGCGGCAACCCGAAACCCCACAGCAGCACCATGCCTGTGGCCACCGACACCCACCAGGGCGACCAGCCCGGCCCTGGCAACGTCACCTGCCACAAGGTTTGCAGCAACTCAAGCAAACCCAAGTGCAGCGCCCAGCCCATCAAAGCGCCCAGCACGCAGGCCAGCCCGCCGGCCAGACTCAGCACCAGCACATGGCTGCCCAACAACTGCGCTTGGGTCTGGCCCCAGACCCGGCGCAGGGCGCATGCATCCAGTTGTTCACGGGCATAGCTGCGCGCAGCCATGGCCAAGGCCACCGCGCTGAGTACAGCGGTCAGCAGGGCCACAAGGTTCAGAAAACTGCGGGCACGGTCCAGCGTTTGCTGCATCTCCGGACGCCCGCTGCTGAGGGTTTCGAGACGGGTGCCGCGCAGCTGGTGCTGCTCGATCCAGTCTTGGGCTTGCTGCGTCCAGGCCTTGATCCTTGCGGAACTTCCAGCCACAGCGAGGCGCCAGTTCAATCGACTGGCAGGTTGTACAAGTCCTGTGGCCGAGACATCATCGCGGTGCATCATGACGCGTGGCGCCAGACTCATGAAGCCCATGCCCCGATCCGGTTCCTGTTCGATCACACCGGCAATACGCAAAACGCTGGCACCCAGCTGCAGCGCTTGCCCAGGCTGCACCCCCAGTTGGGACAACACCGCAGCATCCACCCAGACCTGTCCACGCTGCAGCGCCGTCGCCGGCCCCACTGCTCTGAGCTGCAAGCGCCCCATCAGGGGATAGGCATCATCCACCGCTTTGAGCGCCACCAACACCGGCACCGGTGCCTCAGTGCCGACTTGTCCTACAGCAGGCGCACTGGCCATCGAGGCCATGGTCAACTGCAAACTGCTGCGCAAGCCTTGGGAACGGGCTGCGGCCAGCACCTCATCGGGCACAGGCTGGTCGCTGACCCACACGGCATCGCCCCCCAGGAGTTGGTGCGCATCGCGCCACAAGCCCGCCTGCAGGCGCTGGGACAAAAAAGCGACAGTAGCCAGGGCTGCTACCGCCAACACCACAGAACCCATGAGCAAGCGCATGGGCGGGGTGCGCAGCTCCCTGCGCCATGCACGGACAAGCGGAAAAAACCAGGATGTTGCGATCATGGAGCGCACCTTAACCGAAAGCCATCAACCTTGGGCGAGGCGGAAAATGCTTGGTGCAAGCGGGTGTTCAGGCCCCTTGATCTACCGGCAAAGCAGGTATGCGCAATGTGAATTCGGTGGGCTGCTCGGGTCGACTGTCGAAGGACAACGCGCCCTCATGCGCCATGGCAATCGATTGGCTCAACCACAGCCCCACGCCCATGCCTTCGGCTTTGCTGGTTTTGAACAGACTGAACACACTGTCTTGCACCGCCAAGGGAATGCCCACTCCGTTGTCACTCACCCGTACCACAGCGTCCCCCTCATGCTGCTCTGCCTGCACCAGGATCCAGGTGGGTCGCGTCTCTATCACACTGGTGGCATGCAAGGCGTTTTGCAGCAAATTAAGCATCACTTGCTGCAACTGAACCGCATCCCCCAGAACGCGAATGCCCGCTTGAACCTCCACACGCAGACGGATACCTTTTTCCTGTGCCGGAATCTTCACGATATCTGCAACGTCACGGACCAGACCACTCAGATCCAGAGGCTCAAACTCACCCTTACCCATTCGGAAAAGGTTGCGTAATTTACGGATGATTTCACTGGCCCGCTGGGTGTCGCTGAAGATGTGCTGAGACACCATGCCTTCGACGGTAGCGGGGTCCGGGTATTGTTGTTTGAGCCATTCCGCATGCAACGAAGTAGCAGCCAGAGGTTGATTGAGTTCGTGGGCAAAACTGGCCACCAAAGCCCCCATGCCGGCACTTTTGTGGGACAAGGTGAGCTGTCGAATCAACTCTTCGCGTTCGTGGAGCAGGGCCCGCTGTGCATGCTCTTGCTGCTTGAGCATGCGTGTTCGCTCCTGTTCCTCGGCCAGCGCTTTTTCTGCCTGAAGGCGTTGCTCGTGGATGTGTCCCACAAAGGATTGAATGAAGCCCACGTTGATCAGGCTGATGCCCCAAAAACGACTGAGGTAGAGCATGATCGAAAACGGATCGTCCGCGTAAAACTCGACAGGACTCCAGCCCTTCCAGATGGCCAACGCCTTGATCCCCGAAGACAAACCCAGAATCCAGCCTGCGCGACGAATCGCATGCGCGCCTGGAATCTTGCCTTGCGCCAGAAACGCATTGCCCACGTGAACGTATTGCAGCGAGTTGAGTGTGTAGAAACCGTAAAACCAGAGCAGATGCCAGAAGTCATGCACGCCAGCCAAGTACATCACCACCGTGACCGCCATGTACGAGCCATTGACCAGCACTTGTTGATACAACCACCTGCGGCTGTAGGTTTGCGACATTTTGCGCAGCACAAACTGTCGCCCCCAGATCCCCAACAACAAGGGGAAGACACCCAGGGTCATGACCCAGAAATCGCTGATTTCCCCGCGCAATCCCAACACATACAAGGCCATCGCGCTGACCATGCCATAAGCACTCCACAAAGGCACCAGTCGGTTGTGATAGCGCGCCAGCCCCGACCAGATCGCACCGTGGATCAGCAGGTACAAGGTCGCAATCATCCAGACCACAGTCCGGGGATCAAAGCTCAGGTTGATGTTAGGCATAGGCGCGCAATGACGGTTGCACGCATTATGCAAAATCTCCAGCTTATATTAATTCCAAAATCATCAAATTCGTTAGATTTGAATATCTTTAAATTCAGGTAGATAAAGGTGGAACGTGGTCTGATGAGATGGGTCACTTTCAAACCCCAACCGACCACCATGAGACTCAACAATCGATCGACTCAACCACAAACCCACCCCCATACCCTGCGCCTTGGAGGTCTTGAACATGGCAAAGATCTCGGCCTGTCGCTCACGATCAATGCCCACACCATTGTCCGTCACCGTCAAATGCACGTCTTCACGTTCGGTGACGCAGCGAACCGTGATGCAAGGCGCTGACACCGAAGGATCCGAAACGGCGTCCATCGCGTTGTTGATCATATTCAGCACCACCTGCTGCAACTGGGTCACATCACCCAGAACACGCACCGGCTCGTCCAACTGGGCATGCAATTGAATGGCCTGACGTTGCCGGCGCCCTTCGACAATCAACAAGACGTCCCGGACCAAAGCAGTCAGCTCGATGCACTCGTATTTGCCCCGGCCGAGCATGAACATTGAACGCAGAGTACGCACAATGTTGCTGACCCGCACGACATCATCACGGATCTCGGCACCCAAACCGTGCACGCCCGTGGACTCGGGCATACGCTCAAGCATCGCTTCGATGACCTCGGTTTTGATCATCAATGCGGTCAGGGGTTGGTTGACTTCGTGCGCAATGCCGGCCACCAATGCGCCCATGCCGGCACTTTTGTTCGACAGTGTCAATTGACGGATGATTTCCTCGCGCTCCTTGAGCAAGCCTTCCGTTGTCCTGGCATGCTGCTCCAGCATCTGGGATTTTTGTTGTTCCAGGAGCATTTGCTTGTCTGCACGGGCGCGCTCTTCCTGAATCTGTCCGACAAACGCCTGCATGAACCCTACATTGATCAGGCTGATTGCCACAAACTGACCCACAAACACCACCATCTGGTCCCAAGCCATGGTGTAGAGGTCCACTTCGCCCCAACCAGTCAGCAACGCCAATGTTTTGATGCCCAAGCTCACACAGAAAGCCACACCAGCCATCTCGATCGCCCATGCGCCGCTGACCGCCATTTTTTTGCGCATGGCTTGCCCGATCAGGACATACTCGATCAGATTGAGGGTGTAGAAGGCATAAAACAGCAGCACCAGTCGTTCCCACTGGCCCGCATCCTGCAGGAACAGGACCAGGCCCGCCCCGAGGTAGGCCAGGTTGAACAAGCCGTGCCCCCACCACCACAGACGGGGTATGGACCCCAGCATGGAGCGCAAGGTGATCTGACGACCGAAATTACCAGCCGCCATCAGAAACTGGCCGCAAATGACCAGCGTCCAATCCGGCCACACACCCCGCATGCCCAAGAACACCAAACCCGCAGCACTGACGATGCCCGACAAGCTCCAGGCGGCCACGAGGCGGCTGCGGTAACTCAACAGCCCCACCCAGATGGCCGCATGCAACATCAAATACAGAGCTGCGTCCATCAGGTAGATGGTTCGCAAATCCATGATCATTCAGTCCCCCCTCCGTCCACGTCCCTTGAAGCCACCTTGATCAAGTCAAGTGGCTGCAGAAGGCCAGACTATAGGTGATTCCAATCACCTGCCCACAGCGGGTGCACGCACTGAATGATGCGCAGCGCTGGGCTCAGTAGGTTTCCAGGTGCAAGCGCCCTTGCTGCTTGAGCTCCAGGCCCAGGCTATCCCAAGGAATGCCCGCATTTTGGGCAATGTCGCGCAGCGCCATGACCACACCTTCCTCCATGCTCTTGAGGCCGCACACATAAAAGAATGTGTTCGCATCCTTGAGCAAGGCGGCAATGTCGGCCGCGCGGTCGCGCATGGCGTCTTGCACATAACGCTTGGGTTTGCCGACTTCACGCGAGAAAGCAAATTCGATGTCGATGAAGTCCTTGGGCAGATTGTTCAGAGGCCCAAAGTAAGGCAACTCGGCCGGGGTGCGGGCACCGAAGAACAGCATCAGTTTGCCGCCCTCGAACTTGCCGCTGGCGCGCAAGCGGCGGCGCCATTCAGTCATGGCGCGCATGGGAGCACTGCCCGTACCCGTGCAGATCATGACAATATTGCTTTTGGGGTGGTTGGGCATGAGGAAGCTCGCGCCAAACGGCCCGATCACCTGCACCTTATCGCCCACCTGCAGGTCGCACATGTAGTTAGAGCCCACGCCACGCACCGGCTGGCCGTCGTGGTCCTCGAGCACGCGCTTGATGGTCAACGACAAGTTGTTGTGGCCAGGGCGCTCGCCATTGCGGGGGCTGGCGATCGAATATTGGCGGGCGTGGTGGGGTTTGCCCTTGTCGTCGGTGCCCGGGGGAATGATGCCAATCGACTGGCCTTCGAGCACCGGGAAAGGCATGCTGCCGAAGTCCAGCACGATGTGGTGGGTGTCGTAATCCTGTTGTCCGGCCTGCTTGCCGACTTCCGTCACGCGTAGATTGCCTGTCACAGTTGCGGTGATGGATTTTTGGACCGCCTTGGGACCATACAGATTGGTGTAAGCGTGGGCCGCCGACCAGGGCGGCAGCACAGCTCCAAATTGTGCGGAATTGAAATTTGTGTCGTCGACAGCGGTGGACACAGAGGCAGCAGAACTGGCCGCAGCGGACTGAACAGCAGCCTGGGCTTGCTGGGCAGCGTCTTGCACATCACCGCCAAGCTCTGCCAATTGCTCGGGGTTGAGCTCATCGGGCAAATCGTCCCAGCTGAATTGATCTTCCAGCGTGTAGGCCTTGTCTTTGGGCATCATGCGCCAGTTGTCAATCGAGCCGGTGGGGCACGGGGAGATGCAGTCCATGCACAGGTTGCAGATGTCGGCCTTGACGACGTAGTTGCGCGAGTCGTGGGTGATGGCGCCGACCGGGCAGATGGATTCGCAGGTGTTGCAGCGGATGCAGATTTCCGGGTCGATGACGTGTTGTTTGATCAGGTTCGATTCGGTGCTCATGCGGGCTCCTCGGTGTTGTTCTTCAGTCGACAAAGGCTAAGACCGGGTGACGATGTTGCGGTGCCCCGCTGAGGAACCCGGTCTTAGCCTTTGTCGACTGCCTCCCCCAAAGGGAGGCAGCCGTTCAAAACGTCATCAGTTGAAGCGGACGTATTCGAAGTCCACCGGCTGACGGTTGATGCCCATGACCGGAGGCGCGATCCAGTTGGCGAACTTGCCCGGCTCGACCACGCGGCCCATCAGGCTGGCCACATACGCACGATCCTGGTCGGACGGCAGCCATTCTTGAACCTTGGCGTTCCACTCGGCATCCGAGACCACGCGACCATCCGGGCTGACCTTGACGCCGGCCAGGGAACCAATGTTGCGGTGGAAAGCCTTGTGCGGCACGCTCAGGCGGTAATCAATGCCGGCTTTTTCGATGATGCGGTTCCAGCGCTCCACGCCACCCACGGAATCCTTGATGTAGTCGTCGCGCAGCACTTCGTTGAGTGCGTTGAGCATCGGCACTTCTTTTTCGACCAGCTTGCCTTCTTCGACGGACAGGATCTTGTAGCTGTTGCCCTTGAGCACGTGGTCATCGGTGCGCTTGCCTTCTTCGTAACGGCCCTTGAGACCCGAGCTGTAGAAGGTCGCAGCGTTGGACGACTGGTCAGCACCGAACAGGTCGATCGTCACCGAGAAGTGGAAGTTGATGTAACGCTGAATGGTCGGCAGATCGATCACGCCAGCGGCACGCAGCTTGCCCACGTCGTCGGTCTTGAGCTGG
>JALRIL010000146.1 GCA_023255445.1 Limnohabitans sp.
TGCTCAGTGTCAATACCGGCACACTGCCCGCACCATACCCCACCAAGTTGGCCTCAGCACTCAAGCTCAGCGTCAACACAGCCACATCACCCGCTACGTAGCTGGCCTTGTTCGATGCGATCGATGTGATGGAAGTTGTCATATCAAGACCTCTTTCTGTTTAATTTGTCATAATAATTTGACAAATATGACAAATTATAAGGGAAGTTATCCAACGAGTTGATTTGTCAACCAGCTGATGGGGGGGGTGGGGGCTATTCCGACAAAATCTGCAGACGTCGATAAAACGTCCGCAGATTGAGACCTGCCAATTTGGCGGCCATGGCTTTGTCACCGTTACAGTGATCCAACAGGCCTTTGAGGTAGTCGATTTCTTGTTGCTTGATCGATTTGGGCTGAAACACGCCTGGCGCACTTGGGCCAGCAGGCGCTGCCCCCTTGAGCGCTTTGCCTGTGGCGAGGGTTGCGCCGCCCATCGCAGGAGCAGGCGCAGCAGCCTCAATAGCCTTTGCACCGCCAGGCTGCGCAGCTGCAGTGTCTGACCCGACCTTGCTGGTGGCTTTATCAAGCTCAGGCAGTTGATTCAATAAGGCAACCGGAACTTCCTCTGGGGATGTGCTCGCCAAGGGAATTCTGGACTGAATATCGCCACGCCCGGAGACGCCAGCACCACTCAAGCCTGGGCTCTCAGATGCCAGCGCCAGGGGCGCGGGCATCTGCGTGACCGTGCCAGCAGCGGGTTGGCCTGATAACTTGGCCACCTCTTGTTGCATCATCTTGCCCAGGTTCTGTTGTGCTTGATTCAAACCCAGTTGGGCACTGATGTCGCTGCTTTGCGAGCCAGCCCGGATCGCAAAATTCATTTGATCGCCTGTGACCACTTCGTCACTGAAGTTGTTCAAGACGCGCAGCAAGATATTTTTAAGTTCCAGCAAGTTGCCATTGAATTTGTGCAACATCAACAATTCCAATGCTGAGTCGCTGAGCCTGCGGTGATGCTCCAGCCCCATGTCACGCAACATGGACTCGACCAACATGGGCATATCTTGCAAGCGGTCGTTAAGGGACGGCGTATGCACCGTGATGGCATTGAGCAGATGAAACAAGTCTGTGCGGAAACGCCCAACTTCGACCAACGACTCCAGCTTGGCGGCCGATGAGGCTATCAGACGAACGTCGGCATTCATCTCGTCAAAACTATTGACAGGCAAAAACATGCCAGACTCCAGAAACCTGCATAACAGCGCTTGGGAGGCCATGCTGAGTTCAGCCACTTCGTGCAAATAAAGGGTGCCCCCTTCCGCCATGTAGAGCGCGCCCTTGCGGTTTTGTTCAAAACCCGCCGAAAAAGCGCCACACAATTCCAAGTTGAAGCGATCCTCGCTCAGGCCCAGGCAGTTGATCGTGACAAACCTGGCATTGGCACGAAAGCTGGCACGGTGAATGGCTACAGCAGACTGCCTTTTGCCCGTTCCGACTTCACCCAAGATCAAAACAGGGTCATCAGCCCGGCTGGCAATGGCCAGCTGCCGTACCAAATTTTTGAAGACTACGCTGGTGTTATTCATCATGATGCACGAAGGTCGTCAAAGAAGTCGCCCCGCTGAGGGCTACGGGGAAACAAATACGTTGATTAGCATTTTCGTTATTTTTTTTCGTCAAATCTAGCATTTTTTATTTTCAGAGCATAAAAACGACAAAAACAGTTCGCTTTTTAGACGCGGATGGCCTAGCTGCAGGTCCGATGCCCCCGCTGAAACAAGACAAACCCAGTCATTTGACACAGCCACAACGTATAAATTAACCAAAACGCACCTCCCAATTCTGGGTCTGCTCTATTTCTGCGTCAGATTTGACGTGTTGCACAACCAGATTGAGTTGTTTGTCACCATTGGCATCCAAGCTTGACGCAGCAAGGTTGCTCACCGTGACACCATGGTTGCTCATGTCCTGCTGGGTCACTTGGTGGCTGAAGACGGTGACGCCATCCACCACCAGCTCGACGGTTTCGCCAAGGGCTACTGCGTCATCCAGCGCAATGTGTGCATCAAACAGCGACATCGGCGTCCACGGATCGTCGGCTGTGCGCTGCTTTGACGTGCCACTCGCATCCTCATAGACCAGGTAGTCGACATAGGCATCGGTGGCCAGCATGTTCAAAAACGTGCTTTGGGCTGTCACAACACTATTGGCGCCGGCGATTTCTTGCTGCAACTCGGCGAGGTTACCCGCCGTTGCAATGGTTTGACCTGCGATCAGATTGATATCTTCCACCGACAACGCAGCAGCGCTTTCACCTTGCACCGCATGCCGGTAGTCGGCAATGGCGTCGCGCAAGGCGCTAACCTCAGCGAGGGTATCGTAGTCGGCCGCCGGCGCATGCGCGATGACATCCGCTTGTAGGCCGAGGCTGTTGGTGGCGATATCCACCACTTGATCCAACTGCGCCACCTGCTGAGCCTGAGTACCGGCCTGAATACCTTTTTCCATTAACACCGTGTTGTAGGTCACCACGTTGATGTCGTTCACCTGGTAGTAACCCATGCTGTTCCACTCGGTTATTGAGAGGGACAACTTGTTGGAATGAACGTAGAAATTAATCTCTGCCAGGTTCAGGAAGTTCTCAGCGATAGCGGCTGTCATGTTGAGACCAAAACCTGTGAACGCGTTAGCCACCCCGTTGGTTTTGAGTGGTGTGACCGCGATGTTGATCGTGCCATCGGTGTCGCTATTGGTATAGGAACCCTGATCCACCCAATCCGTGCCATTCCAGCCGCGCACCGTTAAAGCACTGGGCACCCGCGACGTTTGACCGCTTCGGGCAATGATTTCCACATCCGTCAAGACCCATTTTTCTGGGTTGGTGTTGGGATCTTTCCAGCCAATGAATTCGGGGGCTTTAGAATCGGTGTCATGGAAATTCGAACCCGTGTTGTTGTCGAACACGTTCGCCGCACCCCAATTCGTCGTATCGTTTTGATAAACCCCAGCGCCGGAGTAGACAACGGCATTGCGGTATGCGGTGCTCAGGTCGACATCCGGGACGTAGTCCACGGTGGTGCTGTCGTAGCCTTTCTCCGCGAAGAAGTTCAGCTGGCCTTTGAGGGTTTGATCGAAAGCGGCATCAGCCGTCTTGAGCAAGTTGGTCATTTCCTCAAAGGTGTCGCGTGTGACCTTTGATGCAGCGCGTACAGCGCCCGACAAGGCAATCAGATTGGATTCATCCGAGCGAACGTAGCTGCCCATGCCCAGAACATCGAAGTCAGCCTTGCTGAGCGTGATTTCCGAATCGGTGACCATGGCCTCCATCTTGGCCATGACAGCGTTCAGCTTCTCGAGATAGACCCCCAGGGTTCCGACGGAGGCGGACCCCGTCAACAATGCAGCATTCACCCACTGGACATTGGCTTCGGTGATACCACCAATGTTGGCGTGCGCGTAGTCTTGCGCTGTTTGCAAGGCCTGGTGCACAGCAACGGGCATGGCCACCATGCTGATGTTGTCCATCACAAAGTCGTTCCCACCCGCGGCCTTTTCAAGGTCCGCAAAGTTGATGGTCACCGTTTTAGACGTCACACCCGCACCCAAATCACCAGAGTTCCAAATGAAACTGTGGTTCACCACATTGGTGCTGTTGGAATTGAAGGTATCTACCGCCTTACCGTCGATGGAGATTTCAATATTGGCATAAGGCGCGGCGGCCTGGTCAATTTGATACCCAATGACGTAATTGGTGTTGGGCTGGATGGTGATGTTTTGAGTGAAGAAATTCACCGTTCCGACTGCGGTCGCACCGTCGGCCTTGAGGGCAAACCCATCAAAACTTCCAATGGGTGACTTGTAGTCCACATCAAAGGTGCCACCGCCACTCCAGCCGTCGGCATCCACCGAGTTGTACTGGCTGGTGAAGCCGTTGATGCCGTTCTCAAAGTCGCCGTTGACGATCAGGTTGACAGACTTTTTCAAGGACAGGTTGTCCAGCATGAAGTCATAGCCGCCAGCTGGAGAGCCAGGGGTTTGAATGGCCAGATTGACGCTGGTGGTCTCACCGGAAAACCATTTGACCGTACGGGTGTCCCACTCTAGGGCGGAGGTGGTGGTGGCGCTACTGGGGGTGAAGGTATCCAGTAAGGTGCCGTTGACCTGAACCGTCAAACTGCTGCGGTTGGCGTTATCGCCCTGGTAGGCTTTGTAAGAGAACTCGTACCAGGTGTTAGGTTCCACCGCGATGTTGTTTTGCGCCCAAACATTCTTGGTGGTGGCAGCAGAGTCCACCACCATGGCGTTACCGACCCAGCTGGTGTAGCTGTTGGAGACCACCAAATACTTGCCCATGCCCGGCCAGGCTGTTGTGCCTGTCGTGAAGGTGTAGTCGCTGGTGAACCCTGTGTTGCCCTGGCTGAAGTCCCCATTGACGATCAGGTTGGGGTTCTTCAATGTCATGTTGAGGCTGCTGCCGTTGGCAGAGACTTCAAACTTGGACCCAGCGTAATCAGGGTGTGCGGCGATCTTGGCGGCCACATCAGCCGCGGTCATGTTGGCCGACAGGTTGCTGATGACGATCGACTTGCCACCCAAATCAAAGGCCAGTTGCGAAGCCTTGCCAAGGGACACCGTGTCGAAGTCCAGAGTGATGGTTTTGTAGCCCACGCTGGTGTCTATGTCGCTGCTGAGCAGCTTGACCGCTTGCTCGCTGGCGGTGACTTTGGCCAAGGCCTGTTCGTGCATTTGCTGTGCAGCGATGACCAGGGCATCGATCCCAGCCGCAGAGGCCTGTTGACCGTTGGCCAAGGTGCTCAGCTTGGTCCTCAGCGCATGGAGGTTGTCGGCGGTCACACCCGTCACACCGATGGCTGCGAAATCGGCCACCTGGGGCACGGGATAACCGTTGTCCACGAAATCCGCAATGGCTTTGAAGCCCGCCACCAGGCGTTCGGCTTGAGCATAGAGGGACTGACCACTCACCACCGCAGTTTGTGCGGCACTGCTGGACAACAGCGAGACCAAGCGAGCCGCCATGGCTGCATCGATGCCCAGCAGGCCCGCCGCCGTGAAGTCAGCAGCGGTCAGCGTGTTTTCAGTGTTGTTCTGAATGCTGTTGAGCACTTTGGCCACAGCCACATTGACGCTGTCGACCAGGTTTTGAAGATCTTGGCCATTCGAGAAATCAGTACCCACTTTGGCAGCGATGGCGCCGCGGTAGTTCTCTTGATTGCCGGCGATGACACCGGCGATGTTCAATTCCGTCAACTCCTGCACCGTGGTGCCGGGGTCATTGCTGGTCACGGGCTTGGCGCTCAGATTCAGCTCAGCGACACGACTGGGTTGACCGTCGGCCGTGACGCTGAAGGCTTCGTAGCCGGCCTTGGACGGCACCGTGCTGGTGTACTCGTACATCTGCACGCCATCCAAGCCGACATAAATATCGCCTTGGTTGCCGTCGATCTGCACACGGTACTTTTGATAGGCCCCTGGGTTTTCCAGCACGAAGCTGCGGTTGTCCAGATGCGCCCAATCCGTCACATCGGCGACGTAGGCCGTGGTGCTGGTGGCCGTGGCGTCGGCGACCAAGTTATTGGCCAGGTTGGCCAAACTGCCTTTGTAGGCGGGGATGTAGACCTGCAAACCGTTCTCATTACCGGTCAAGGTCGAGGTCAGGCTGCTTTGCACTTCCTCGATTTGCAGTTCCCGGTCCCAAACCCGGACTTCTCCGACGTAGGCTTCCAAGTACGGGTCACCAGCCCAGTTGCTCTTGCCAATATAGGCGTTGGCCCGCACCACATCTTGAGCCTGCTGGCTGAGCTGACCCTGTCCAACCACCGCGCCGTCGACATAAATCTTGGCGTAGCCCCCATCACTGACCGTGACGGAGTACTGGTGCCAGCCATCGATCTTGATTGCATTGTTGGCACTCATGACCTCAGAGAGTTGTGTGCCGTTGTAAACGTGCAATCCCAGTCGATTGGACGAATTAGCGAACAACAACAGGTTGGAGTTGCCCTGCCCTGCCCCGATGTCAAAGATGCGCGCGTACTGGGATGGCGTTTCGCCATCCAGGTTCATCCAAGTTTGAATACTGAAACCGCCAGACAACTTCATCGATGGCAGGGTGATGAAGTCGCCTTGCGCCTTGTCCAGCTTGTAGGAGCCACTCAGTTCGATCTGCGCGGCCAAACTGTCGGAGCTGGTGACATCCCGCTCTTGGTTGTCCAAAGTCACCCAAGACTTGCTCACTTCGTCGTAGCCTTGGATCTTCAGGCTGGTGGGCAGCCGGTTGTCTGAAGGAACCGCCTTAGTGCTCAAGCCCCAGATCAGCTTGGGCGAGCCCAAGTCGATTTCCCACCAACCGCCACCCGAGGCGTCTTTGGGGGCTGCCCAGCTGCTGACGTTGTTGCCCGTGTTGGCATCCACACCATCCACGGCGCGGAAAGCGTCGTAGCTGGCTCCGGCCGATCCAGAGGCCGAAACCTTCATGGCGCCATTGACATTGGACGTGAAGTTTTGCGGAATCACACCCACCGTGCTGCGTTCCAAAACAGCCACCGTTTCCCACAGGGAATTTCCGGCCGTCGTGGTGCGCATGCCGCTGACCACCAATTGGTCTGGCAGGTTTTCCCATGCGTCTGAATTGAAATTCAACTTCAGGCCGTTATAGGCATAAACCTGGGTGTCGTTGCTGGCACGCGTTTGCGAGATTTGCGCCCCCGCAGCCAGGATCGACCCGTTGCTCACCGCAGTGGAAGCATTGACGCCATCGACCAACTGCGACAGCTGGCTGACACCAGTGGCCGTGGCTTGGTTGGTGAACCAGTTTGCGGCAGCTCCTGTTGCCGTCCACTGACCGTCGGCGTTGTCGGCATAGGCACGCACTTCCGAGGACATCAGCGCGTTGTACTGCGCCACGCCTTGTGCGGTGATGTTGGCGATCTCGGGCATCGCGTCTTTGGACCCTGAGGTGGTGACGGCCAACAATTTGTTGACCACGAACTCCAAGTTGTACGCGTCGACGTCGGTCAGCCCAACGGCGGCGAAGTCCGCCGGCGTCAGAGGTTCATCGGTGCTGCTGTGGTCGCGGATCTTGGCGATGGCCGTGTCCGCCAAAGTCACCACATTGGGCAAGCTGCTGGCGGTGAAGTCATTCAAGACCAACTGCGCTTGCACCGCCATCAGGTTGTCGCTGGTCACGCCGGCAACCCCAGCCTCCATGAAATCCGTCAGCGAAGGTTTGGCCACCACGGGGCTGCGCACCATGAATTGCAGCTCATTGATGTTGACGTAGGTCTCCGTGCTGGCCGAAGTGGAGGTGATGTCTAGGCGGAAGCCAGAGTAAGCCTTGTCGGTGGGCAGACGGTAAGAGGTGTAGTCGTAGCCGTCGTTGATGCGGCCATCAGCGGGCGCGTTGTTCACGGCATAGGCCGTGGTGCCTTGGGTGGTGTTGGTGACCGTGTAGATCGACTCCCACTGCCCAGTTGCCGCGTCGTAGCCTTTGACCACAAAGTTGCCAGGCGTGCGTCCGCCCAGCGCATCGCGGTGGGTGATGCGAACCTCTTCCAAGATGCCGACAGCGGGCGTGCTGGACGTGTCGCGCCAACCCAAGAAGGTGCTCGCGTTCACCGTTTTGCTGTGCGCGCCCTGACCCGCCGCATTGGAGGTGTTGCTGTCAAACGCCTTCCAGGGGGCGTAGTTGGCGTCGTTGTAATCGAAGTTGGACGAAACGATGCCTGCGGCACGGCTGTCGGAGGCCGAGCTGATGCTGGGCACAAAACTGACCAAGGCTTGGTTGGGGTCGACCGTCAAGCCGGCTTGCGTGCCCAAATCGGAGAAGCGCAACAGCCAGTTGCTCGCATCGGTGTGCGCCTTCAAACCCAGCTGGACCAAGGGCGCGAATTCGGAATTGCTGTCCACGTTGGCAGCGGCGTGTGCGCGCAGCTCCTTGTTCACCGCTGTGACACTGCGAGCAGATACGTCGGTCTCGCCAATGGCGTGGTAGTCGGCTGCTGTCAGGGTGACAGTGCCATCGGGCAACACGGTGTCGATGCCGTTGCCACGCATGTAAGCCGCCACCTTGGCCAAAGCGGCGTTGCCACTGGCCACGGCTTGCAAGCTCAGTGAAGCAATATCACCGGTGGTGTTGTGCAACATCCGCAATTGCGTGTTCACCGCTTGCAGGTTGTCGGTGCCAGCCGTTGAAGACACGCCGGGCACACCGGCGTTGACATAGTCACCCACCGTCAAGGTGCTGCCACCACCATGGGGCAAGGTCAGCGCAGAAGCGCCATCCCAATCCTTGTAGGCTTGCAAACGCGCCAGGGCGTTGCCAGCGCTCGTCACCAGTGTTTGCAATTCACTGACCGAGTCCTTGGCGGCAGCGATGGTGTTGCGAACCTGGTTGTTCACGGCCAAGACATTGGCGGTTGTGACACCCGTGATGCCCGCATCGGCATAGGCCTTGACCTGATCGGCCAAGCTGAGGCTGGTGCCGTCAACTTTGAGCGCGATCGTGCTGGCAATCTGGGCCAATGCCGCCTGGGCCTTGGTCACCAAAAGTTGGATCTCGGGAACTCGGTCGGCCGCGCCATCTGCGGCTTTGGCCACTTGGACATTCACAGCCGCGAGGTTGTCGCTGCCAGCCGTGGTCACCACGCCCGTGACACCGACAGCGCTGTAATCGTCGCCAGTGAGACCACCCGCACCAGCGTTGTTGGTTTCGACCTTGGCCAACGCTGCTTTCGCGAGCTCGACGATGGCTTGGACCTCGCTCAGGCTATTGGCGCGGTCTGCGCCCATCAGGCCCTGGGCCTTGACTTGTGCATTCACGGACAACAGGTTGTTGTCATTGACACCAACGGCACCTGCCAATCGGTAGGTATCCAAGGTGGGCGCTGGGCCATTGGTGTCGGCGTAAGCGTCGATGGCTAACAAGGCGGCTTGTTGGTTGGCGACACCGCTGTTCACCTTGCTCTGAATGGCCGTCTTGAGTGCCTCCACATTGCCGGTGATGCTGGCAGCCTCCACGGCGCTGTTGATGGCGTAGAGGTTGTCAGCGTTCACGGCGCCGCTGGTACGTGCTTGCATGCCCGCCAGCTCGTAATCCGTCACGGTGGGCATGGCTGTCCTGAGCTGGGCCACGCCTGACAAAGCGCCCCACTCTTTGGCTTCCAGGACCAAGGTGTTGTTGGCGCCTGCTGAGACGGTGAACAGGCGATCCCCATAGCTGGCGGTGGAGGTGATCGACTCCGCCAAATCAGCCACTGAGTTGCCCTTCAAGGCGACCGTATTGATCACCGCCGGTCCCACGCGCAAGGTGTAGCTGCTGCCCGCGACCAAGCTCACACCGCCCAAGCTGAAAGTTTGCTTTTCAACAGAGGCCGAGGTGATGGCACCGTTGGCAACGGCGCTGTTACCTTCCATGTTGACCGTTGCTGTGGCCAACACATTGCTGTAAGCCGCCATTTTGTTCACGGCAGCTTCGTGCAGGGCCACGCCTTTGCCCACCACCGTGATGAGCTCAGGCGTGGTGTCGACATCCGAGCGATCGGCCAGGTCCACGGCGCGATTCACGGCAGTCAGGTTGTCTGCTGTGACGCCCGAGATGCCCGCGTACTGGTAGGTCTGCAGCGATGGCGCCGGGTTGCCGTTGCTGTCGGCGTAGGCCAAGATGACGTCCATGGCCCCCACCACATTGCCAACCAAGGTGCGCAGTTCGGGCAAGGTGTCCGCGCTATCGGCGGCGCTGAAGGTGTCCCCCAACTTGGCCAAGTTGTAGCGAATGGCAGCCATTTGGCCTTCAGTGACCAAATTGAAGCCCAGCAACTTGAGTTGATCCAACGTCACACCGTTCGCAGCCACGCTGAAATCGGTGCTGGTGGGCATCTTGATCGTGTTCCAAACACCAGCCACCGCGTTGGCAATGCCCTGCAATTCGCTGGCGCTGTCCACCGCAGTGGCGGTCGACTGGTCAAGCACCTGGGTGACGATGGTGCGCAGGATCGCTTGCACAGACGGGTCATTGGCCGTGTTGGCGTTGATGCCCAGGGCATTCCACTGAGCGTCGGTGAACGCATCGGCATCCGCCAGGCCGTCGGCGTTTGCCAAGACCGTCTCGGCAGCGTCCACCACCAAGCTCGCGGTGGCTTTGACATCGGCGGTCACTGACACATCGGCGTCGGCCAAGAGGCTGTTGATCAAGCCCACATTCAGGCCATGAACGCCAGCCACTTGCGCGGCGGTGTAGTCGGCCTCCGTCGGTGCGGTCGCATCCAACACGCCGTTGGCGTAGTTGTGGATCACGTTGGCAGCCGTGGCCGCGGTTTGCACCAGACCGCGCAGTTCGGCGTAGGTCGCAATCGGAGATCCGTCGCCATTGGCAGCCACGATGGCCGCCTTGACCGCGCTGAAGTTGGCGCTGGTCAACTCGGCACCGGCAGGCGTGGCGCCTGCCGCATCACCGAAGCCCAGTTGGTTCAGGTCTGCGCGGGTCAGGTTGGCAGCGCCCACTTCCATGGCGTGCGCCACGGCGGTGACGGTGGCCGACAGCTCGGCCAAGCTGTCCACTTTGTCAAAGCTCACGGCTTTGATGGCTTGGTTGACCATGGCCACGGTGTTGTCCAGGGCCGCACCGCTCAAACCAGTCAGGCCGGTGACCCCCAGCTTGTTCAACTCTGCCGAGGTCAGCAGTTGGGTGGATGCACCAACGGCAGCGCCGGTATTGGCCAAAGCCTCGACCTTGCCCGCGATGGCCACCAGGGCCTGTACTTCTTCCAAGGTATCGGCAGCTGCGCCCTGCACGGCGCTGCCGGCCAAGACGGACTTCAACAAGGTCAGCTGGTTGACACTGACGCCCACGATGCCCATGTTGGCGAAGGTGTCTGTGGTCAAAGCGGCTGAGTTATTGCTTTCCGCCGCGGTCTGGATGGCCGACAAGGCGGTGACGGCGCCGGTGACCAAGGCTGAGAGTTCGCTCAAGCTGTCTACGCCCGTTGCGTCATCGCTGCTCAAGGACAAGACTTGGCGCACGGCGCTCAGGTTGTTGTCGGTGACGGAGCTGCCGCCCAGAATCAAATTCAGTTGGTCTTTCGTCACTTGCGGAGTCAGCCCGGCAGCGGTGTCGCTCACCGCCACCACCGCTTGAATCAGGGCTTGCAGCTCGCTGGCGCGGTCAACCGCTGTGCGCGCTTTGCCTTCCACCACTTGGCTAAACAAAGCCAGATCGGCGGTTTGAAGTGGCGCTGCGCTGTGCAGGCCCACCAAACCCAGTTTCGACAGGTCATCGGCCGTGAGGCTCAAAGCCGTGCTGGCCGTGCCACCATCGGCGGCGGCCAAGATGCGGTTGTAGACCTGAGCCGCCAGCGCCACCGAGTTGGGGCTGACGCCCACGCCCGACACCTTCAGGGTGTTCAAGGCTGAGTTGATGGACGCCAAATTGGATTCAGTGACGACGCCCGGAATCTGGGCGTTCACCAAAACGTAGTCGTTCAGGTAGGGGTAGGTGTCGGTGGCGTTGTTGAGTTCGGCCGCCTTCTCGATGACCGATAAGCCTGTGATCACCTCGACGATGCCGTTGCGCACCTTGATGATGTGATCAAACTTGGTGGTGTCCACCGCATAAGCGGCGTCGCCGTGGCTGTCTGCCAAGTCTTTGTCAACCGACTTCAAGTAGGTCAAAACCTGCTCGTAGCGGCTGAAACCCAAGTTGGCGTCTTCCACCAAGCCCACGCCCAACAAACCAAGTTGGGCCTGTGTGATTTGACCGGTTTCGGCACTCGTGCGAACGCCAGAAGCGGTTTCCACCAAAGCCACCACGGCATTGGCCAAGGTTTGCACCTGTGCCACTGTGGCCACGTCACCGGGAGCCTTTTCGTCGATCAACTGCGACAGAAAGCACGCTTCTTGGCTGGTCAAGGCACGCCCATTGGGACCTTGAACCCCCAAAAGCGCGAAATCCGTCGCCAAAGCGGGGTTGTACAAGGTCACGTCGGTGACCAGGGCCACCGTGGTTTCGGCGCTCAACAGCTCAATCTCGTTGATGTCGACGTTGTTGCCGGCCTCGGCGCGCGTCACCTGGAACTTGAAGTACTTGAACGCGGTGTCACGGTCAGACACCGAGAAGGTTTCCTTGCCGCCCGATCGGTCGGACGACAGCGTCTGGGTGTCCAAGGTGAACCAAGTGCTGTTGTCGACCGAAGCGGTCAAGATCAGAGAGGACCACTGCTTCGCTGTGTTGTAGGCTGTCACCGAGTAGGCGGTGATTTTGTGGAAACCGTCTGCCGTGATGCTGATCGTCGGCAGCGGGCTTGCGGCAGAGGCATAAATGGTGCCGTCGTTGTTATCGAATGCCCCGGCAATGGGGTAGTCCGTGGGGCTGAAAGCCGAGTCGACGCTGACCGCGGTTGCGCCGTTGCTGGCACCGTAAATGTTGCCGCCTGTGATTGCAGGCAAAAAGTCGGCCACCGATGTGCTCACCACCGCACTGTCGGATTCGCCATCGGCCAAGACGTGGATCTTGTTCCACGCCGTGACCACGGCTTGCACGTCGCCCACCAAGGTGCGGGCGTAGGTGCCGCCGCTGCTGACGTTTTGTGCCGTGACGCTGGCTTGTGCCAAGGCTGAATTCACGCCCGCCAAGTTGGCAGACGTCACACCCGTGACTCCCAAAGCCTGAAAGTCCGCAACGGTGGGAACCAATCCAGCGCCCGTAGGGGTGGTCGAGGCGTTGGTGTAATGGTCGATCTTGTTGGCGGCTTGGGCGACGTTTTCCACCAAGGTTTTGAGTGCATCGACATCACTCACCTGCGAACCATCGTCCGCTGTTGCGCGAACAGCGGCCTCAACCGCCAAGATGTTGTGGCTGTTGATGGCTTTGGAGGCCAGGCTGCCAGACACCAAGGTCGGAATGCTCTCGGCGTCAGACACCAGGCCCAAAGTGGCCAAGCTGGTTTGCAAAGCGCTGGCGTTAGCACCTGCGGCGATGTCCAGAACCTGTTTGGCAGCGGTGCACAGGGTCGACAGGGATGGCGCATCGGTGGCCGTGGTGCTGCCCAAGAATTTCAAGCTTGAATTCACCAAAGCCACTTGGGCAACGGTCCCCTCGGCGACGGCCACCACACCCAGGGTGCGGTAATCGGCCAGCGTGGGCGCTTCGTTGGAGCCTGCCACCCACGCGAGCACTTTGTTGTAGGTGGTGACGAGGCGTTGAATTTCTTCCCAGCTGTCCACGTTGGTGGAACCCACTGCGGAAGTCCACAAAGCAGAGTTCACGCGCGCTGCAACGGTGTCGCTACTCACCCCGGTGATGCCCATGGCCAAAAAGTCGGCCTGGGTCACAACGGCGTCGGTGGTGGCTGCAGCCGCTTCGATCTTGTCTTGGGCATTGACAGCCGCCTTGACCAAGGCTGATAGCTCAGCCACGCTGTCGACGGCAGAGCCATCATCAGCGGTCGCGCTCAGGATCTTTTGAACGGCTGTCAGGTGCTTGTCGCCCACCGACAGGGGCGTAGACCCATCCACCAGACCCAACAGGTTCAGCTGGGCCAAAGTCACTGCAGGCGTCAACCCTTGGGCCGTGCGCAATACGGCGTTGGCAGCGTCGACAAGCGACTGCACTTCAGCCGTGGTGTCCATGCCCGTGACGGCTTTGCCGTTCAAGACCGAGTTCAACAAAGACACGGTGGAGGCATGGGTGTCGCCGCCCATCACCCCAATGGCTTGTAGGTCTTCCACAGTGACGGCATGGTTGGTGCCGCCTGTCAAAACTTTGGAGAAGCCAGAGACGACCTTTTGCAGCTCTTCCATGGGGCGCACTTGCGCACCCGTGACCGCCATGCTGTTCAGCGCACTGTTGATGGCCGACACGGCGCTGGCCTCAACGGCCACGCCGACCTGCTCGTAGGACGATGCGATCAGGTTGTCAGCGCTGTTGTTTTCGGCCGCTTGCTGAATCACGTACAGAGCGGTCAACGCTTGGTTGACGATTTTCTGAATGCCGTACCGTGTGCGGGTCTCCACGCTGCTGTCAGACACCCGTTGCACCAAGCGCGCATTCATGGTGGACAAGATGTCAGCCGTTACGCCAAACACCCCAGCGTCTTGGTAGTCAGCCAGGGTCGGGACACTCGAGCCGCCCTGGGCGTAGTCGTTAAGTTTGTCCAACGCAGCGCGGTAGGCCGCCACGCCCAGGGCAGCGGCAGCCTGAGCCTCAGCATAGGTATCAATCACCGAGCTGTCGGCTGCAGGTTCATCGAACATACGGCTGTTGACGGCTGGGTAATTGGCCTCATTGACTTCGCTCAGTCCGGCCAGCTGGTAGGTCAGCAAGGTGGGCATTTCAGCATCCACCACGCCAGAATCTGCCGCCCAGTCGGTGACCACTTTCAAGGCAGATTGCTGCAGGGAGATCCCTTGGTTCACGACGGCGTTGGCAGTGGCAGGGCTCAACTGAGCCGTGGGCGCTAGACCTTCCAAAACGTGGGCGACAGCTGCCTTGGCTTCTGCGGGCACCACCAGACCAGCGTCCAGAAAATCAACGTCGGTCGGTTGTGCGGTGCGCAGTTGCGCCAGTTCCAAGCGCTCACCGCGGTTCTTGAAGGTCACGATGATGTCGTCGGCACCTTGCGCGCTGGCGCTGACCGTCAGGGTGAAGGGTGCCTCGTCATAGTCAGGGGCGGCCTGCAAAGCTTTTACCAAAGACGCCACGGTGTTGTCGGAGGCAGTGGCCACAGACAAGGTCACGGTCCCCAAGCGGAAGGTGTAAGCCTGCCCTGCCGACACCGTCAAATCGGACAGTGTTTGCACCGCGGGAACTGTTTGGTCGCCCACTTGGCTGGTCAGGGCTTGCGCTTTGACTTGGGTGTATTGACCCAAATGGCTGAGTGCCAAATCCAAATTCTGCTGACCCTGCGTCACCACAGAGTGCAATTCCAGGGCCTCATCGGCCTGCGACGCAGATTTCGCCAGCAAGACTCGGTTGACAGCGGCCAAATTCGTGCTGTTAACACCTGTGAGACCGGCTTGGGCCCAATCCGCGACGGTGGGGGCAACGGTGCCCAGTTCGGCGTAGGCCGTCAGCTTGCCAACAGCCAACAGGGTGTCATTCACCAGGCCTTGCAGGGATGCTTGGCTTTGCGCCAAAGAAAGGTCATCGCTGCTGGCCGCCAGCTGGTGCCGCACCAGTTCCAGGGTGCCAGCGTTCAGACCAGTGTGGGTGACACCGACGGCTGCGAGCTCATCTATGGTGACGCCAACGGTGGCAAAAGTGCTGTCGCTCGGCAGGCGAGCGCTCAGAAGAACTTGGAGCGCGGCGTTGGCCGTGGCCTGAAGCTCGGCGATCGAATCCACCTGGCTGATGGAGGATGTGTCGAATGTGTCACCCAGCAGGCGCACTTGAGCCAGCTTCAGGTCCGCGTTGTCGCTCAGGACCACGCCAATGCGCTCGAGTTGTGCAGCCGTCGCTGCAAGATCGGCGTCGGACAGGCCATCGGCGGCGTCCAAGATCACCTGATAGGCCGACATGACCTTCGTCACCGCGGCATCCACAGGCCCGCTGACCGCCACACTTGACTGAGCCAAAGCGTCCAGCAGTGCCCCGAGGTGGGCACCGGAAACCGTCAAACCGATTTCAGCGAAGTCTGCAGACGTGGGCACCAAAGCAGCATCGGTGGGCACCTGAACAGCGTTGGCAAAGTGGGTGATGCGATTGGCCGCCAGGGTCACTCCATTGACCAGGGCTTGCAACTGGGCCCAGGTGCTGACATCAGCACCGGTGTCGTCTGTGGCCGCGATGGCGCTTTGAACCAAGGCCAGGTTGCCGACGGTCAAGCTGGGCTGCACAGCGTTGTTGCTGGTCAGGTTCGCGGCATCACCTTCGCTGGTTTTGTCTTGGAATCCCAACACGGCCAGCTGGGCAGCAGTCACAGCGCTGCCACCGGATGCCGTGGTGACGACAGCACGGCTGGCGTCCCAAACGCTCGCAAGAGCAGCAACCTCGTGCAACTGGTCGGCTTTTTCAGCCCATGCATTCAGCCGCGCATTGAACAAGCCCAAGGCGGCATCGTCTGATGTGTCCAGGATGCCCAAGGATGAAAAATCCGCGGCAGAGGGGGCGGTGGCGTCGTCCGCGCCATCGATCCAATCTGCCACGGTGTTGACGCTGTTCACCAACTGCTGCAAGGCAGGGCTGGTGGCCACCTCTTGACCCGTCACAGCTTGTGTTTTCAGTGCGCTGAGCACCAAATCCACACGCGCTTCGCTCAGGCCCGTGACGCCAGCCAAAGTCAGGTCCAGCAAGCTCAGGTCACCGACGTTGGTCTCGGCAACTTCAGCAACCCGGGCGATCGCACCTTCGGCGGCTGCCACCAAGCTTTGGATGGCCGGATTGGTGGCTGCTGCGCCGTCGGCGGCGTGGATCACCTGCGCATTGACAGCGGCCAGGTTGTCATCCGTCACGCCGGTAATGCCAGCGACTTCAAAGTCGGCCAGGGTCAAGGCTTGGCTAGCGCTTTCAATCTTGGCAAGGGCCGCCTCAGCCTTTGTCACCAGGGCTTGGATCTCGGCCACGGTGTCGGCGGCGCTGCTGTCAGCCGACAGAATCTGTACGTTGACAGCAGCCAGGTTGCCTGATGTCACGCCTGTGATGCCAGCGTCTTCAAAATCGGCCAGGGTCAAGGCTTGGCTGGCGTTTTCAATCTTGGCAAGGGCCGCATTGCCCAAAGTCACCAAAGCTTGAATGTCCGCAACGGTGTCGGCGGCACCGTCTGCCGCCTTCAAAACCTGGGCGTTGACAGCCGCCAAATTGGCGGCACTCACGCCCATAACGCCCACTGCTTCGAAGTCGCTCGCGGAGACGCCCAGCGCCGCCGTTTCAATCTTCGTCAGTGCGGCGTCGGCCTTGGCGACCAGGGCTTGGACCCCATCAACGGTGTCCTTTTGCGTGGTCAAGGGCTCCAGGCGCAACTGGGCATTGACGGCCAAAAGATTGGCTGCCGTGACGCCCACCACACCCGCGGCGTCGTACGCCTCGAGTTGTTCGGTTTCGCTGATGTTCGTCACGCTGACTTCAGGGGCAATCACCGCGTTCAGGTAAGCCACAGCGTCGGCGGCCAGGTCCACCAGGGCCTGAACTTCAGCTGCACTGTTTTTGTCTGCACTGCTGGCCACCAAGCGCAATTGCGCATTGACCGCTTTGAGGTTGTCAGCATTGACCCCCACAACGCCGGCCGCGGCGTAGTCTTCAAGGCTTGGGGTCTGGTCAGCCGCTGCACCACGGGTGTAGGCCGCCAACTTTGCGAGCGCGGCGGCGGTGTTGTTCACCAGACTCTGCACACCCGCCAGGGAGATCACGGTTGGACTGTCAAGGCCTTCTTGGGCCAAACGCAGGGCGATGGCTCCCACGTTGTCATCCGTGACCCCGGTCAGACCCAGCAGTGACAGGTCTTGCGCATTCAAAGGACTCAGTGCTTCGCCAGCAATGACTTGATCCACCTTTTGCGCGGCGGCCACAAGACCGCTGAGTTCGCCGTAGCTGTCGACGGCCTCAGTAGGCAGGGCATCCAGAACGCTGATCAACAAGGTCTGGCCAGCGGGGTGTGCCGGCAGGTTCTCGCTGGTGAACCCCAGGTCGCTTAAGTCGGAGACCTCAATGGGTTGTGCGGGAAGCGCTTGACCATCGGCCGAGGCCAGAACGAGGTTATAAGCCTGTGCCAGCTTCAGCACATCTTCAGCAAGATCTGCACCCGTCAAGGTCACAGCGCTGCTGGCCAATGCCGTGTTGAGGGCCCCCACGTTCGCAACTGCCACGCCCTTGCCCATCAGGACGATTTCAAAGTCGCCAGCGCTTGGCGCAATTGCATCGACCACGCCATTGGCGAAACCCGCTACGCGTGAAGCGGCGGCCAGGGTGGCCTCTATAGCCGATTGACAAGCGACCAGGGTATTGGTCTGGGTGGGAAGCTGCGCCAAATTGGCCTGGACGATGCTCAATTGCTCGTCGGCCACGGGGTAGCCCAGCAAGGCCAACTGGGCCTGAGTAATCACCCCCGTGGACTGTGCAGCCGTGGCGGGCTCCAAATTCAAGGTGAAGTGGTATGCATTGACCGCACCGACCAAAGCCTGAAGTTCGCTAACGCTGTCAACCTCTGCATCGGTCTTGGTCTTCAAAAGATCGGTCAAGAACTGATGTGAAGTGGCGTCACCCATGGCGTTCAAGCCAAGGGTGGTCAAGTCCAATGCTGAGGGACGAACTGCGCCTGGCACCTCGTTGGCCCAGTCCAGAACCCGTTGGTAGGCGTTAACGACCGTCTGCACGTCTGTACGCACCGAGGTGCCGATCACGACATCAGGATCGGCAATCGCCGAGTTCACAGCGCTCAGGTTGCTGGCGTTCACACCCGAGACCAACAGCTTGGCGTAGAGCTCGGCGCTGGGGGCTGGTGCCAGGACGGGGTCTTGGTGGTAGGCGCGCACCGCCGTGATGCCTTGGCCCAAGTCGTTGACAAGACTTTGCAGCTGAGCCGCATCCATCTCCACACCGCTGCCATCTTGAGCAATGGCGGCATTGAAGATGTCCACCAAGTCGGGGACGCCCAATTGCGTCAAACCCAGCTCTTCAAATTCGGATTGGCTCAGGGCAGGCGCGCTGGCAGGGTTGGCGGCAAAGGCCAGCAACTTCTGGTAGGTGCCAATCAAGGAAGTGAGGCCTTCGATGTTGCCCACTTGGGCGCTGCCCACAGGGCTGGTATTGAGCACCGTCGCTAAGCCCTGGATTTGGGCAGCGGACAGCTCAAAACCCACGTAGGCGTAATCGGTTGCCGTGAGCTCTTGGCCCGCATTCGTCTCGGCCAATTCACCGATCCTGCTCAAGGCGTTCAAGGCGCGGGAAAGCAGCGCTTCGATTTCAGCCACCGAGTCCACCTCGTCACCGTTGTCCGCGGTCATGGCGATCAGCTTTTGGGCCATCGACAGATTGCCAGCATTCACCAAAGGGGCAGAACCGGCAGGCTGAGGCAGGAGTTGATTCAGTTGCTCGGCGGTGACGGCCGGGGTTTGCCCCGCAGCGGTACGAATGACCGCTTGCAAGGCATTGGCTTGAGCCACAGCCTCAGGCCCGGTGACCGACGCATCGACGCTGAGCATCAGGTCCACCACGTTGCCAGACTGCTCCAAGGCCACCTGGGTGGCGGGCAAGAAGGCCAGTTGGTTCTGGCCGTTGGTGCCGGTCTGCAATTCGGTACCGTTCACCAAGGTCTCGATGGTGTTGGCCAGCGATCCAGTTTGCGCGTCTGTCGCCGACAGGGCCGCGAGGACCTTGCCGTATTGCTCACCAGCGTTCAGTCCATCATCTGGGTTGAATTGGTTGTCCAAGGTGGTGACAACCGCTTGACGTGTGATGTCCACGCCATTCAATCCAAACAAATCGGCGACCAACACGTTGTATTGGGCATCTGCAGGCTCAATTGACTCGCCCACAGCACCCTGTGCGAAACCCGCTTTTCGGGCTGCCAATTCCGTCAAAGGAGATACGACGACAGGGATCGGGGCACTGGCTGGCGCCGCAGAGTCCACATTCACGATCGTCCGCAGGGCGGTGTCCAAACTGACCTGCTGTCGCGTGAGTTCGTCTTGGTAATCGTTTTGGGCCAGGTCTTTGTCCTGAACCACCACCATCATGGGGCCGCGATACCCGTTGAGCAAAGTCACCAAGACTTGACCATCGAGGGTGTTGTCCGTCACATCCACCCGGTAATCGGAGCCTTGCGTCAACTCATGGCCGTCAGCGGCAAACAGGCGCACCTGCGCAGAAGATCCCACAAACGGACCGGCTACGGGCGTGACCAAGAACGCCGTGGTGATGGTGTCAATTTTTTGAATGAACTGTGCTGGGTTGCTGCTGGTATTGCCCGCCAAATCGGCGGCCAGTGCCGTTTTGACAACCATGTCACCCCGGAAACCGTCCACGGGGTTGACCAACATTTCGTAGCTATTGGGGCCCACTTGCTTGACGCTGCCTGGTGCCACGATGCCCACCGTGGCACCTGCAGTTACATCTGCCAAAGTGCCATCGGCCTGCAACTGCTTGGCGCCAGGTGCTGCTTGCAGCATCAACTTGCTGGCATCAAAGCCGCCCATGGCCTCTGACAAGGTCAAGGTCACTTTGACTTGGTCGCGTGTGGTGGTCAGGAGACTTTCTCCTGCGACGCTCAGGGTTAGGCCGGGAGCCTTTGTATCCACATGAACAGGCCCGATCTCGCCAGCCTGGGTGCGATACACCAAGTTCTCCGCAGCGACCTTCACCAGCGCATTGTTGCCCGCAGCGTCGGTAATCTTGGCGCCGTTCTCGGCCAAGCCCAGCACCTTCAGGTCGGCCGTGTTGATATCGGTTTGCTTGACCGTGTACTCAAACTTCAGCGTCTTGCCATCCAGGGACAGGCCCGTGTAGCTGGCCAACTGGCCGTTACTGAGTGTGAGCTTTGGAATAGCGCTGCCACCCTTGGTGTCCACGCTCAGCGCTTCATTAAAGTCCACCTCAAAGGCCACCACCTTGCCAGCCTTGTAGTAGCCATCGACCACCACATCACTGGCCGTGCCCGCAGCCTCCACCACATGGATCTGGGTGAGCTTGGGCGCCGTGCGGTCCACCACCACCGGGTGATCAAAGCCTTGGGCCTGGCTCAAAGATGTCAGCGTGTTACCTGCCAAGTCTTGCACCACAGCGCCTGCGGGCAGGTTGATTTGGCTGACCTTCAGATCTGCGCTGTCGATGTCGGTGGCCTTGACCACGTACTTGAACAAAAGCGTGTCGCTGCCCGAGCCGGCCACATAGGTGGCCGTGGCACCGTTGCTCAGCGTCAGGCTCGGCAGGGGCTTGCTGGGGTCCACCACCAGCGCCTCCGTCATCACCGCCTTGATCCACATGAACTGCTCGGCCCTGAAGGCCAGCAAGCTGCCCGGCTCCAGGGCTTGCTCGCCAATGCCGGTGGCCAGATCGGTCTGCACCTGCGCTGAGCCGTAGTTCACCAAGAACTGCGCCACCTCGGGGGCGGTGCTATCTAGCACCATGGGCAGCACATCGCCTTGGCTCAGGCTCACATCGGCGCGGTTACCCACCAAGTCCACCACCCGGGTGTCGTTTTCCAGGAAGGCCAGCACTTCCAGAGAGGCCGTATCGGCCGTCTCCTCGGTGCCGGCTGTGGGCGCTGTGAAGGTGTACTCAAACACCCAGGTGTTGGTACCCGCACCGCTGACGTAGATCGCAGTGTCGCCGTTGCTCAAGAACAGCTCGGGCAGCTTCGGATCCGTGCCCGCTGTCTCTTGGCCCCAGTCGGTTTGCAGCTGCATGGCCTCGCTGAATTTGACGCTGAGGGTGACGCTTTGGCCCACCTTGTAGGCGCCCGCCTGGCCCGTGATGTCCTCAATAGACCCATTTTGGGTATCAACGGGCTGCACAAACACGGCCGAGGCCGCATTGGCGTTGCCCACCTTGTCCGTGACCACGCCCTCTTCCAGCCGCACCTTGATCGGCGCGGTGCTGTGGGCATTGGGGGTCACAAAGAAGCGGTACTCGCCCATGGGGCGGCCCTGCACGGGGCCTTCAAAGGTGTTTGCATCGATCGTGCCGCCTTCGACGGTGACCTTTTGCAGCACCGTGCTGGCATCTAACCCCAGCACGTCTTCAGCAAAGTTCATCACAATGCGCACCGGACCACCGGCCACACCGGCCACATCGGAGTGCATCGCCACCACCGGGCGCACCGCGTCAATCTCAAAGTTCGCTGAGCTCATCACCCCGGCTGGTGCCAGGTTGCCTGCCAAGTCGCTGATCTTGGCGGTGTTTAAGGTGATGACGTTGCTGGCGTCCGACACCTCGGCCAGCGGCGTGTAGGTCGCTGTCCAGACCTTGCCGTCTGTGCTTTCAAACTGGCTCAGCGTGCCGTGCTCGACGGTGAAGTAGCTCTTGTCGAGCGACTTGATGGCCTCGCTCACCACCACCTTGACGCTGGCCTTCTCGCCCAGGCTCAAGACTTGGTCTGATGCGCCCGTGCTGCCAGTGAGCTCTATGGCGGTGATTTGCGGGGGGGTTAAATCAATGACCACAGCTGCGCCCTGGCCCAGGTGCTCTTGCACGGGCAGCGCAAAGTTCACGCCTTGGCTGCTGCTCAGGCAGCTCACGCTGGCCCCATCCAAGCGCAGCGCGCTGACTTGCAGCTCAGGCGTTTGGCTGTCGTGCTCGCTGACGGTGTACTTAAAGACCAGTTGGCCTGCACTGGAGGCGGCCTTGTCAAAGAAAGCCACCGCCCCGTTGCTCAGCTTCAAGCTGGGGCTGCCCTGGGTGGTGTCCACCACCACGGGCTTGCTCATGCTCAGCACCACCTCCATGCTCTGGCCAGCGCGGTAGTAGCCCGCATTGGCCGAGACTTGGGTGATGATGGCCTCGTGCGCATCGATGATCACATCGCTTCTGTTGGCCAGCTCACTGAGCTCAGAGCGAATTTGCAGGCCCGAGACGTTGCCCGAGAGGTCTGCAATGCGCCCACCATTGGCCACCACCCCTGTGACGTTGAGATCCAGATCGTCCAGATCGCCTGCTTGCACGGCGTACTCAAAGACCAAGGCTGCGCTGCCAGAGCCACGCTTGTAATGCGCCAAAGCCCCGTTGCTCAGGGCCAACTGGGGCACGCCTGTGACTTGTACGGCCTCGCTAAAGCTCACCGTGATCTCCAGCACCGAGCCGGCTGCATACAGCCCATCAGGGGCTTGGATGGTCACAATCTCGGGTGCCTGCGCATCGACCACGATGGCTGTGTATTTGGCCAAATGGTTGGCACTGGTTATGGCTACTTTGGCTGCATTGCCCGTGGTGTCGGTGATCTTGGCTGTGTTTTCTACCAACGCCACCACATCCAAATCGGCCGACTCTTGGCCCGCACCCACCACGTACTTAAAGCGCAGCGTGTTGGTGCTGTTGGCCCCAGCACTTTGGCCCTGTGCGTTGACAAAGCCCTCGTAGGACGCTATCGCACCGTTGTCCAGAGCCAAGAACATTTGATCCGTTGCGCCCGTGACTTTGACCACTTCGCTGAATTTGGCATCCAGGTACACGCTGTCGCCTGCTTTGAGCTGCGCAGACGGCGTGGGGCTGTTGATGCTAAGCAAGACCGGCGCCACCTCATCGACATCAAAGGTCTTTTCTTGCAGCGCACTGGCGTTGCCCAGCGCATCGCGCGTGGCCCCCGCACTCAGGCTCAGCGTGATCTGCGGGCGCAGCGCCGTGCTGCTGCTGGGCGTGACCAAGAGCGTGTACACGCTGTCTGATACTTTGCTCAGCGCCCCTTTGGTGCCCCCCGTCACCGCAATGCTCGAGGTATCGAGCGCACTCACAGGCTCGGCAAAGTCCAGCGTGTACAGCCGCGCACTGCCCTGGCTTTGCGAGCTGATGCTCACCTGCGGGCCTTGGGTGTCAATGAGTACGCTTGGCGTCTGGCTTTGACCCACGCCTTGGTTG
>JALRIL010000080.1 GCA_023255445.1 Limnohabitans sp.
GCGACTGGAAATACGACACGCTCGACCGGCCCCTGCGCCCTGAGCAAGCCATCTTGGGTCTGCGCAAAAACATGGGGCTGTTTGCCAACTTCCGTCCAGCGATTTGCTACGAGCAGCTGGTGGGCGCATCCAGCCTCAAGCCCGAGCTGATCGCGGGCCTGGACATCCTGATCATCCGCGAGCTCACGGGTGACATCTACTTCGGTCAACCGCGCGGCCGCCGCGTGGCCACCGATGGCCACTTCCCCGGCGCCGAAGAAGCCTTTGACACCATGCGCTACTCCAAGCCCGAGATCGAGCGCATCGCGCACGTGGCTTTTCAGGCCGCCCGCAAGCGTAACAAGAAGGTCACCAGCGTGGACAAGGCCAACGTGCTGGAAACCTTCCAGTTCTGGAAGGACGTGGTCACCGAAGTGCACGCCCAGTACCCCGACGTGGAACTGCAACACATGTACGTGGACAACGCCGCCATGCAGCTGGTCAAAGCGCCCAAGGCGTTTGACGTGGTCGTGACCGGCAACATGTTTGGCGACATCCTGAGCGACGAGGCCTCCATGCTTACGGGCTCGATCGGCATGCTGCCCTCGGCCAGCCTCAACACAAAAAACCAGGGCCTGTACGAGCCCAGCCACGGCAGCGCCCCCGACATCGCGGGCAAAGGCGTGGCCAACCCGCTGGCCACCATCCTGTCTGCGGCCATGATGCTGCGCTTCTCGCTCAACCAGCCCGAAGCCGCGGCCCGCATCGAAGCGGCCGTGCAAAAAGTGCTGGCCCAGGGCCTGCGCACGCCCGACATCTACAGCGAAGGCACGACCAAGGTCGGCACCGTGCAGATGGGCGACGCCGTGGTCAAGGCACTGTAAGGGCGGGCCAAGCCTTTCCTTTACAATCTGCAATCATGTTTGCCGCACGCCTGTTCACGCCGAATCTTGCTGTCACCACCACGGTGACCGTTGGCGTGCGCGCACTCTCCACCAAAACCACGACCATTAAGGGCTGAACGGCTCTGGCTCGTCGTGCGCCCAACCCGGCCAGACGAGCCGGGCAAGACAGTCAGGCGTGGCACTGTTTAAAACTTTGAAAGGGCATTGAAAATGAGCAAGTTGGTAGGTTTGGTCGGCTGGCGCGGCATGGTCGGCTCGGTTCTGATGGACCGCATGGTTGCCGAAAAAGACTTCGACCTGATTGAGCCGGTCTTTTTCTCCACCTCCAACGCTGGCGGCAAAGCCCCCGCCATGGCCAAGAACGAGACCGTGCTGCAGGATGCACACAATATCGAGGCCCTCAAACGCTGCGACATCATCATCACCGCCCAAGGCGGCGACTACACCAGCGAAGTCTTCCCCAAGCTGCGCGCCGCTGGCTGGAACGGCCACTGGATCGACGCCGCGTCCACCCTGCGCATGGAAGGCAACGCCGTGATCGTGCTCGATCCGGTCAACATGCCCGTCATCAAGAACGCCCTGGCCAAGGGTGGCAACAATTGGGTCGGCGGCAACTGCACCGTCTCGTGCATGCTGATGGGCGTGGGCGCGCTGTACAAGGCAGGCCTCGTCGAATGGATGAGCACCCAAACCTACCAGGCTGCATCTGGCGGCGGCGCACAGCACATGCGCGAACTGCTCACGCAATACGGCACGCTCAACGCCGAAGTCAAAGCCCTGCTGGACGACCCCAAGAGCGCCATTCTGGAAATCGACCGCAAGGTCATCGCCAAGCAACGTGCCCTGACCGGCGCGGAGACCGCCAACTTTGGCGTGCCGCTCGGTGGCTCGCTGATTCCCTGGATCGACAAGGACCTGGGCAACGGCCAATCCAAGGAAGAGTGGAAAGGCATGGCCGAAACCAACAAGATTCTCGGCTTGGGCGAGGGCTTTGGCTCTGCAGCCATTGCGGTGGACGGTTTCTGCGTGCGCGTGGGCGCCATGCGTTGCCACAGCCAGGCGCTGACCTTCAAGCTCAAGAAGGACGTGCCCGTGGCCGACATCGAGGCCATGATCGCCGCTGACAATGAATGGGTCAAAGTGGTGCCCAACACCCGCGAAGCCACGTTGCAGGATTTGACGCCTGTGGCCGTGACCGGCACGATGACCATTCCGGTCGGACGCATCCGCAAACTGGCCATGGGCCCGGAATATGTCGGTGCGTTTACCATTGGCGATCAACTGCTGTGGGGTGCGGCCGAGCCGCTGCGCCGCATGCTGCGCATCCTGCTGGAAGCCTAAAGCCTCCAACAGGCCAAAGACAGTTAAAAGATTCAGGGAATGACGACATGGCCTCAACAAGCTCAAAACACCGCACCCCTTGGGTACTCAGTAGCAGTGCCCTTCTTGTGTTATTGGCCTGGAGCTGGCCAGCGCATGCACTGAACCTGGGTCGCCTGCAGGTCTTGTCCGGTCTGGGCGAGCCCTTGCACGCAGAAGTTGCCGTCCTTGAAGCAACTTCTGCTGACCTGTCTTCACTGCAGGCACAGATCGCCGCCCCTCAGGAATATTCCCAGTCGGGCATGGAATTCAATCCGGCGTTACAAGGGGCCAGCGTCAGTCTGCAATCTCGAGAGGGGTTGCCCTACTTGGTGGTGCAAGGCCGCCAGCCTGTGCAGGAGACCTTTGTGGACCTGATTGTGCGGACGCAGTGGAACGGTGGCCAGCTCAAACGCAATTACGCGCTGCTGCTCAACAGCATGGCGTCCAGCCGCAAGCGCGCTGCCGACCCCGTGGCCACAGCACAGTTGCCGGTGGCCTCGGCCGCTGCGGCAGCCCCCAGCAGCATCACCGCCTCCAAGACGCCTGAGCCTTTGATCAACAGCCAGGGGGTGCCTGTCTACAAATTTGAGGCCTCTGCGGACCCACAGGCGCCCGCTGCCGCAGCCCCGGTCATGAGGGCCCCTGCCGTGCAAGCCCAAGCACCTGTTGCGGCCCATGCGCCCATCGAAGTCAACACGGGCGACACCGCCTCAGAAATTGCCGTACGGCACCTGCCCGAGAGCGTTTCTTTGGACCAGATGCTGGTGGCCATGGCCAAAGCCAACCCCGAAGCATTCATTGAAGGCAACGTCAACCTGGTACGTGCTGGCACCCGTCTGCGCATGCCTTCGGCCAACGATGCCCAGACCGTCTCGCGACAGGAAGCGCGTCAGATCGTCATGGCGCACACTCGCGACTTTGTGGCCTACACCCAACGTTTGGCACGCACCCCTATTCAAGTGGACCAAACCTCCACCCATGAAATGAGTGGCCGCCTGTCCACGCCCGATGCCAGCGTCAAGGACGCCGAAGGCCAACCCGACCGTTTGACCCTGAGCCAGGCCACCCTGAGCACCGCACAGGAGGCCAAAATTGCCAAAGAGCAGGAAAGCCAGGACAAACAAAAAGAGCTTGACGCCTTGCAAAAGAACATGGCTGAGCTGCAGGAGCTGGCCAAGGCCAAAGATCCCGGTGTGGGCGTGAACCTGCCCCAGCCGCAAGCCAAGAGCGAGGAGCCGGCCTCTGCAACAGACACCAGCCCTGTGTTGGACAAACTGCAAAAAGACCCACGTATCCTGGGTTGGGTCGCAGCCCTGCTGGCTGCCATGCTGGCTTTGGCATGGTGGATTCGCCGCAGCCAGAAACGCATGACATCGGGTGGTATGGCTTATTCGCCCTCCTATGACGATATCCCGGCCACTGCCAACACGGCGCCGTCCATGGCCCCTGCTCAAGATGCAGCGGCCACCATGCCCGCAGGACTGTCCAGCCTGGACCTGGACCTCAACAGCCCACCCAGCGCGCCGGTGCCACCTTCAGTGGCGCCCATGGTGACGCCACCCACTTCGGCCCCGGCGGTCAGCCCGGTGCCGCCTGCGGCACCGGTCTCAAACGACACCGGCCTCAACAAACTGCAGCTGGCCCAACAACTGCTCCAGCAAGGTGAAAAAGACCTGGCTCGTGCACTGCTCCTGTCCGCCATCAAGTCGGATAACCCCCAAGTGCAGAATCAGGCCATGCACATCCTGAACAACTTGCAGTGAGACTGGCCCTCGGCATCAGCTACAACGGGCACGGCTACCTGGGCTGGCAAAGCCAGCCCAATGGCCAGACCATCCAGGACAAGCTCGAAGCCGCATTGCAGGCCTTTGCCACCACGCCCCTGCATACCCTGTGCGCAGGCCGAACAGACACCGGCGTGCATGGCTTGATGCAAGTGGTCCACCTGGACACCGACATCGAACGCGAGCCTTTTTCCTGGGTACGTGGCACCAACCGGTTTTTGCCCCCGGACATCGCCGTGCAGTGGGCACAGCCCGTGCCCGACACCTTTCATGCCCGTGCCAGCGCTCTCGCCCGGCGTTACACCTACATCCTGCTCGAATCCGCCGTGCGACCCAGCCTGGAGCAAGGCAAGGTGGGCTGGGTGTTCCGCCCCCTGGAGCTGCAGGCCATGCAAAGTGCCAGCCGGCATTTGCTGGGCGAACACGACTTCAGCTCCTTCAGGGCAAGTGGCTGCCAGGCGCTGTCGCCGGTCAAGACCCTTTACCACATCGATATTTCAAAGCGGGGCCCTTATTGGCGTTTCGATTTTGAAGGTAGCGCCTTTTTGCACCACATGATTCGCAACATCATGGGCTGTCTGGTCTCCATCGGCCAGGGTCTCCACCCGGCAGACTGGATGGCCGAAGTGCTGGCCGCACGTAACCGCGATGCAGCCGCTCCCACCTTTTCAGCTGATGGTCTGTATTTCGCCGGCCCCGTCTATGCGCCAGAATGGGGGTTGCCCACCGAAACCCCTGCATTTCAATGGCTGCCATGAACGCTTTGACCCGCACCCGCATCAAGATGTGTGGCTTCACCCGCGAAGCCGATGTGGACGCCGCTGTTCAGGCTGGCGCAGACGCTATCGGGTTTGTTCTTTATGAACAAAGCCCACGTCACGTCAGCGTCGAACGCGCAGCCCAATTGGCCTCCCGGCTGCCCGCCTTTGTCACACCTGTCTTGTTGTTTGTCAACGCCAGCAGCGATGCAGTGGCAGCCGCTTGTGCGCAAGTGCCGGGGGCCACGGTGCAATTTCATGGCGACGAAAGCGATGCGTTCTGCGCTGAGGTGGCTCAACGTTGTCAACGCCCCTACCTGCGGGTGGCCCGAATTCCGCAACATCCCCAAGCCAGCTTCGACTTGGTAAAATTTGCCGATCGCAACCCACATGCCCAAGCCCTGCTGCTCGACACCCTGGTCGACGGTTACGGCGGTTCGGGTCAGAGCTTCAATTGGTCACTGCTGCCACCAAACGTCAATGCTCACCTCGTTTTGTCTGGTGGACTCACACCTGCAAACGTGGCCGATGGCATTCGCCTGTTGCGCCCGCGTGCGCGGTCATTGGCCGTTGACGTGAGCTCTGGCATCGAGGCAGGAAAAGGCCTCAAGGATGCCGACAAGATCCGGCAGTTTGTCGACGCGGTTCATGTCGCGGACAATGCCTCCTGAAATTCTGCTCTCCTGATCACCATGTACGACTATCACCAACCCGATGCCAAGGGGCATTTCGGCATTTACGGCGGCAGTTTTGTCTCAGAGACCCTGACACACGCCATCAACGAGCTCAAAGCGGCCTACGCCAAATACCAACACGACCCTGAATTCATCGCCGAATTCAAGTCCGAGCTGGCGCACTTTGTGGGCCGCCCCTCGCCTGTCTACCATGCGGCCCGCATGAGCCGTGAAATGGGGGGCGCGCAGATTTTCCTCAAGCGCGAAGACCTCAACCACACCGGCGCGCACAAGATCAACAACACCATTGGCCAGGCCATGCTTGCCAAGCGCATGGGCAAACCGCGCATCATCGCTGAAACAGGTGCGGGGCAACATGGCGTCGCGACTGCTACCATCTGTGCTCGATACGGTCTGG
>JALRIL010000122.1 GCA_023255445.1 Limnohabitans sp.
GCTTGATGTCGGTGTGCGCGATCTGCACCACGGTCATGCCGCGGTCATCACGGAGGGCGTTGAGGCCATCGATGTACTGGCGCCATAGGTTGAGCGCCGCCACATAGCCTTTGCCGTAGCCGGCGTCCTCGATCGAATTCCAGCCGTTGTCACGGCAGGCCTTGGCCCAGACCAGCGGTTCGAGCCAGTCCACGCTGTCGACCACGACGGTGGCGAAGTCGTGCGGTTCGGTGTAGAGCGCAGCGAGCGCTTCCATCACCTCGTCGAAGGTTCGGGACAGCGGAAAATTCGCCGCCGAGTTGGTGCCCAACCCGTCTTCGGTCTGGATGAACACCGGCTTGTTGGCCTGGCCCGCGAAGGTCGTCTTGCCGACGCCGGCCACACCGTGGATCAGGATGCGCGGAGACTTTGGGGCGCCGGAACGGTTGAGTTGTGCAAGGGTGATGGCCATCAGACGTTCTCCCCAAAATGGCTGTCGTTGGCTGCCTCTTGCCCAACACCATCAGTGACGCGCTCGAGCTTGTAGGTGGGCTTGCCGGCTTTGAGCGTGCGGGCGGGTTCAAACAATTGACGCACCGCCGGTGGCCAGGCGCCGTACTTGGTCTCGGACACCTTGACTTCGATGCCGACGTAGTGCTCTGGGTCTTCACCCCACTTGCGCAGGGCCTCCACCGCATCTTTCAGCTTGCGCTGGTCGTACTCGACCTTTTTGGGCAGGTCGGCGATCACGGTGAAGCCGTCTTCGGCAAAGCGGACCGTGCCGGTGTTCTTGCCAGCTTCCTGGCGCAGCTGATGCGCACGTTCACCAAAGCGGCTGTGCAGCACGCCCTGCAGGAACAATTTGTAGTGGCGCACGCTGTCTTCAGCTGCTGCCACGCGCTGGATCAGGCGGTCGAAGTCGGGCAAGGGCAGGTTTTCAAGCTCTGCCATCACAAAGTTTCCCACCTCGTCGAGGGCATCGGGTTCAGGAATCATGGGGGGCTCTCTTTCTCAGTGTTGGGTTTGCTGGGTGGCGGTGTTCACAGCGCTTTTGCGCAGGCGGTTGCGAATCTCAGGGGGCGTCAAGGTGCTGGCCGAGCGCACCGCGATGTAGCGGTAGTGCCCCTCGTCAACCTTCAGGCTGAAGAGGTGGACCAGGCCCAACTCGCAGGCGATCCATGCACGGCGCGCAAGGGCGTGCAGGCGGCCACGGTCCTTGGCAGCCATTTCGCTGCTGGAATCGGACCGGTCCAGAATCAAGAAGCCTTCGTGGTACTGGATGGACTGGCCAACCAGTGCGTTTGCCATCCAGTCGCACAGGCCGGCTTCGGTCAGTTTTTCGGGGGGCACGTACACGGCCTGCAGGGCCGCCTTGCCAGCGTCAACGCCCAGCCCGAGGTGGCTGCGCGTCGTTTCAACAATGGGTTTTGCGTTCAACATCAAATCTCCAGGCGTGAGTTGGCCCACCACCACCGCCCAAGGGGGCGCGGCGTTTGCGGTTCGTGAAGGTTCTTACCGGGCGAGGTGGCTGGTTTTCTCAGCCACCCCGCGATCGGTCAGGCGGCCGGCCGGATGCCGAACATGCGCAGGTGCATGCGCAGGTCGTCAACACGGCGGTAAAAGGTGGCGCTAGACATGCCAGAAGCCTTGGCGGCAGCCGGTACGTCCTGATGCGCGGCAAGCAGATCGAAGAGGCCACGCTGCTCATCGCTCATGTAGGCCAGCGCGGTCACCACATCGTGGCGAGCGTTGGAGTCGGAAAACAGGTCGATATCGTCGTCCCAGCAGGAGGACATGCCTTCTGCACTGGGAGAGTCATGACCTTCCATGCTGTCGTCGTTGGCGGCCGGTTGAGAAGTGGTCAATCCGTTGATGGCTCGGTCCATGACCACGACCGCCGTGGTGTCGATATGCTCGGACTCGGCAAAGACCATTTTTTGCCTGTCCGCCTTGCGGGCGTTCAGGAAGTCAGCGGTGGTGTGCGTGGAAACCAGGCCGGTGAAAGTGCCGGGCGCACCGCGCGTCGGGTCATATTGGTCTTTGCGCCTGTAAATATCGAACAGGATGTCCTGGATCAGGTCGTCACGCTCAGACGAGCTCAATCCGGCGGTCACCGCTGCCCGGAAGGCACGCGTTTTGGCAGCGTTCACGGCTGCACTAAAGAATGGGTCGTTGGCGGCGGTGCGACCAAGCGCTTGATGACCCTTGACCTGACTCCCAGACTTGGGCCGGACTGAGGGTGTTGCGGCTTCGTTTTCGGTTGGCGACATGTTTTTTTTCCTTTTTCGTGTTCTTGAACATGCAGCCATTCCACCGGAGTTGCCCCCTGAAATCACCGCAATTGCGTTTCGGCTGACCGCAGTTGCGGTAGCCACGCTCATCTGCTGCTCACTGCCCGAGGCTCTTTTTCCCCTCGGCAAACTTCTCCTCTAGGCCACGCTTGGAGATACCTGGTTTGCCCTCGTGGTAGGCCAGGATTTGGTCGATCACCGCAGACTGGCTGCTGAAAACGGAATGGGGCTTCCCGGCGGGGCTCTTTCCCAACAACACTGTGACCATGGCGCCAATGATGTTCAGATACGTCATATGCGCACGCGGCCCCGGGTCCTGCGGCTTGTTCAACTGCTCGGCCAAGGCGTCACGTTCAGCAAGCAACCCGTCGCGTTCGGTGCGGAGCTTGCGGTATTCATCGGCGGCCTTTTCAAGCCGAACTCGTAAGGCATCACGATCAGCTTGCAGTGACCGGTAGGCATCTGCGTTGATGGCCGAGTGGGTGTTGCGCTCGATGTCGTCAAACAAGAAAGCGGGCTTGTCGGACGGGAACTGGGCTGCAATCCAGTCCTTGAGGTGCTGACGCGACACGTGTCGACGCTCATTGGCAACATGCTCATCGACGACCTTGCCGTTTTCCCGGCTGCAGGGGAGCAGGCCCTTTTCGATCGCGTCGTGGATGGCCCGGCACCGCGGCTCAAGGCACTTGATGTAGGGGTGCTTGTAGACACCCCGAGCGGTCTCTGTGCTGATGCTCAGACTTTCGTCGACGTCCTCGGGTGAAATCCCGCACCATAAGGCCGCGGCGACCGGCACGCGGTACACCGTGAAATAGGCTTGGACGGCCTCACAACTGTCGTTTTCCCATGGTTTCTTGTTCATCTTGTGCTCGTTTCATGTGTGCGCCGTTGCTGGCATTGCATTTGAGTTTTGACACTGGTTGCCTTGCTGTGACCGGGCTTATGCCTCTTGCTCTGCATCCGGCTCCGGCTGAACTGGGGGCTGCATGTCCTTGGCGCCGATCTCAATGGCCCTGGTGCGCAAGTCCCTGAAGGTGTTTTCCTGGATCCGATCCTTCAGGTTCCAAACCACCTTGTGTGGGTTGAAAAGCAAAACGTAGTGGTACGGACCTGATGGACCTTCCTTGGCGTCGATGAAACCAAGTTCAACCAAAGATTTCATGCGATCCCTCCAGGTGCTCATTGCCCGTTCACCGGAAAACCCCGCTTCAACGGCCAACGTCGATGGGTTATCGATCACCAGCAACGAGTGGTCGAAGGTCCTGCACCACATGACAAAGTAGGCACTGCCCGCCGGCTTGTTTTTGGTCAGCGCATCGATGATGTTCATGACCAAGGGCATGGTTCGGGGAATGGTTGTGTAGCCACTGACCGCCTTGCGGTTCCAGAGCATCTGCTCGTCAATGTCCGGCCAGATGCTGTCGCGCAGGTCCTTAGCCTTCTCTTGGGCCTTGGAGATTTTTTTGGCGGCGGCGGTGTTGGAAGTGCTCATGTGGTCCTCGCAAAAATGTTGATCTGGTGCCCAAATTGTAGGTTTGGCGCAGCCAGATTCGCAAGGAGAAAAGCACCTCAACTTAGACCAAGTGGACGTTCTTTATTGCCAACTCAGATGTTGAGTAGATTATTTTTCGCGACACGAAACTTGCTCAATTGAAACAAAATTTCCAAATTATTTTGAAAAGTCGTTATTTATCAATGGGTTAATTGATTTTTGCTGTACTCAATGTACTCAGTTCATCATGTATCCATGTAATCTTTGTCATCGCGTGCCGAGCCCAGGTCGGCACGCGATGAACTTGAGGTGCGGCTTTTTGATGGTGACGGCCCGTTGGGGCAGCCCAAACGCATGTCAGACCTACTGAGAAATGGCACGCTCAGGGTCGGTATGAACCTTCATGCCAGCACGTACCCCAGCCCCCACACAAAAAACGCCCACTGAGCGGTCCCCCGCGGCCGTCGTGGGCGTCATCCTGGCCATGGCCGTCATCCGCATGCACGACCGCCAAGATGGACTTGATAACCTGACCGAACAGAGCGTTAGTACGGGGTGTCCTGACTACCAAGGAGAACCCCAGTGACTGAACCCGTTGTGGCCCGCGTGGCCGCCCTGAAAACCGCCAGCACCGCCGAACTCAAGCAGATGTGGCGGGACTTGTTCCATTTGGAGCCGCCACCGTTCAACCGGCGCTTCCTCGAAACCCGCTTGGCCTACCGAATCCAGGAGCTGGCCTACGGGGGCCTCAAGCGCGAAACCGCCAAGCGCCTCGAGCAGTTGGGCGAACAGCTCGATGGCGGCAAGCTGGACATCCGGCGCCGTCGCCTTGATAACCGCCCCATTGCAGGCACCCGACTGATACGGGAGTGGCAAGGCTCATCCTGCGAGGTGTTGGTCTGCGTTGACCACTTTGATTACCAGGGACGCCGGTACAAGTCGCTGTCCAGCATTGCGCGCGCCATCACCGGCACCAACCGCAACGGCTGGGCCTTTTTTGGGCTTGGCTCGGCAAGGAGCGCATGATGGCTGAACGACGCCTAATCTGCGCCATCTACACGCGCAAGTCCACCGAAGAAGGGCTGGATCAAAACTTCAACTCGCTGGACGCCCAACGCGATGCCTGCGAAAACTACATTGCCAGCCAAAAGTCAGAGGGCTGGCTGATGTCCCGTGAACGCTATGACGACGGCGGCTTCTCAGGCGGCAACATGGAGCGCCCCGGCCTCAAAAAGCTGCTGGAGGACGTCCGCAGCGGCATGGTCGACATCATCGTGGTCTACAAAATCGACCGGCTGTCGCGCTCACTGGCCGACTTTGCCAAGCTGGTCGAGATCTTTGATGAGCACAAGGTGACCTTCGTGTCGGTGACGCAGGCGTTCAACACCACCACCTCCATGGGCCGACTGACGCTGAACATCCTGCTGTCGTTCGCTCAGTTCGAACGTGAATTGGCGGGCGAGCGGGTGCGCGACAAGATCGCCGCCTCACGTCAGCGCGGCATCTGGATGGGCGGCATGCCCCCACTGGGTTATGACGTCTCGGAGCGCAAGCTGATTCCCAACCCGGATGAGGCCAAGATCGTGCGCGAAATGTTCAGCCGCTTTGCCGCCTTGCCCTCCATGGCCACGCTGGTGCGTGATCTGCGCGGCCGCGGCGTGACCTCCAAGTCGTGGACCACGGCCAAGGGGATCGAACGCCAAGGCAAGCTGATCACCAAGGGCTACGTCTACAAGGTCTTCAAGAACCCCGTTTACATCGGCATGGCCGCCTACAAAGGCCAACATTTTCCGGGGGAGCACGGGGCCATCATCGACCAAGACCTGTGGAACACCGTACAGGAACTGCTCAAGGATGGCGACAAGCACGTCAAGGGTGGCTCGGGCTTTCGGGAAACCAAGGCGCCATCGCTGTTGCGCGGCTTGCTGTTTTCACCCGAGGGGCGCGCTTACACGCCTGGGTGGACCAGCAAAGGACCCAAGCAATACCGGTACTACATCAACACGGACGCCATCAAGCTTGGCAAAGAGGCATGCGACGTGCGCCGCATGCCGGCCGGCGAAATCGAAGGGGTGGTGGTTAGCCAACTGCGGGGGGTGTTGAGATCGCCAGAAATCCTGGCAGAAGCAGTCCGCGAGATTGCGATGACACGCCCCGACATCAGCGAGGCTGACGCCATTCAAAAACTGCAGGCCATTGACGAGGTTTGGGACCATCTGTTTGCGCCGGAGCAGGCGTGCATCGCCCGCGCCCTGATCGACCGCATCACCGTGCGCCCGGACGGCATCAGCATCCAATGGCAAACCACCGGCATGTCCAAACTGCTGCGTGACTCGGTCATGCCCCAGGACCAAAGGGAGGTGGCATGAAACAGGTAGCTAAATCAGACGTCACACACATCCCAATGTCATTTCGGCAGCGGTGCGGTAGGACCGTGATTGTTCTGCCCGATGGCTCGCGTGGTGTCGCCTGCAGAGAGGCCACGATCGATAACACCATGGTCAAAGTGATTGCGCGCGGGATGCGCTGGCAAAGGCTGCTTTTTGATGGCACCTATGCCACTATCGAGGACCTGGCCGCAGGGGAGAAGATCAACGCGTCCTATGTCAGCCGGCTCTTGCGCTTGGCAAGCCTGTCACCAACGGTCGTGCAAACGATCATGGATGGCAAGCATCCCGCCTGGTTGACTATGAAGGAGTTGATGGTTCCGTTTCCGATGGATTGGCGGCAACAGGAGTTGCACTTCCTGGCTCAGGCAGACGGCTACGTCTCAAGCAGTGAGTCCAGCATCGACTGAAAAACAGATCGCATCTGCTCAACCCCGACGCAGATGCGCACGAGGGTGATGTCTGGATACTCGGTCGAACGGCTGAGTAAGCCTTTCAGAATGATCTCAGCCGCCAACTCTGGCGGGAACTTGAAAACTCCAGTACCAATGGCAGGCATCGCCATGGTCTTGATTCCTGCCTCCTTCGCTACCCGCAGCGTTTGTGCGACGGCGAGGTCGAGGTACCGTTCGGGGTTGTCATCGTTGATGTAACTGGCCGCCCTGGCGTGTATGACGTAGGGTGCTGTCTGGCATTGCGCTAGAACGAGTTTCAAGCGAGCGATACGCTGCCGCCCGCAGCGCCTTTGTGGCCGACGCGGACGGCTTCCCCTTCCTTAAAAAGTTTGCGCTTGAACATTACGGTGTGCATGTCGTGCTTTCATCCGCTGTGTCTGGTTGGAACACGAACACCGTTGCACTACCACACTCGATCCCGGCGCTTATGTACGTAGGG
>JALRIL010000138.1 GCA_023255445.1 Limnohabitans sp.
AGACCTTCAGGTCGGCGTTTTCCAGTCGGTTGCGCTGTTCTGGGCGGTTCAGGGTGATGGTGGCCACGCCGCCTTGGATGTGCAAAACGGGTACAGAAGCAAGCGAAAGGGCTAGAGACATGAGTGCAATCCAAAACAAAAAGGGTGTCCGAAGACACCCTGATTGTAGGAAGCCAGACCTTGCGGCCGGCTCAGTTCGTTGAAGCTTAAGCCTTGGCTTTGGCCTTGCCCATGGCAGCTTTCACCGAAGCTTCGGCTTGGGCGGTGGCAGCCTTCATGCTGGCTTCTGCGCTGTCAGCAGCTTGCTTGGCCACTTTTTTCAGGGTTTCGGCAGCGTTCTGGCTGGCTTCGAAAGCGGTCTTGATCACGGCCACGGCGCTGTCAGAACCGGCAGGCGCATTTTTCAGGCTGGTTTCAACCAAGCTTTTGACCGTTTGCTCGGACTCGGCCATTTTGCTTTCGACGGCTTTGGTCAACTCGGCACCAGTGCTGTTGGCGATGTCTGTCAGGTGACGGCCGTAAGAAACCGATTTTTCGAAGGCAGGCTGAACCAAAGCAGCTTGCACAGCCATCAGGTCTTGAGGCGTCTTGGCACCCATCAAGGCTTGCATGTTGGTGAAGGACTCGCCCACAGCGGCTTTGCCAGCGGCCAGGTTCAGTTCGACCAGACGCTCGAAACCGGCGAAAGCGGTTTGAGTCAGGCCAGCAGCGGCTTGCAGGTTGGCTTTGTGGGCAGCGGCGAATTGTTCGGCGTTGAAGTTCATGAGGGTTCCTTGAAGAAATTTGTTGCAATGCAGCAATTGTTCCAGCCCCTGCCCGTCAAGGCAAGGGTTTTCCCGCACTTTAGAGTCAACTCTCCAAAACCCGATGACCCTGGCGCTGGCGGCTCAAACCCTGCACCACAGCGATTGACTACACTCGAGCCATGGAGTTTCTCAGTCTCATTTTCCTGATCGCGCTGGCGGCCCAGATCCTCAACCGCCGAGGCCAGCGCGAGCGTACAGCCTTGCTGGCTCAATACCTGCAGCCCTACAACATTGAGCAGGCCATGGAGCAGCTGACCACCGCCTACCTGCGCGCCCTGGACGAAAAGGACCCCGAACGCCAACACCAGATCTGGCAGCTTCAAGCCCCAGTGGAGGCTCGACTGGCGGAAGACTTTGTCTCGTTCGCCGCCTCGTTTGCCCGCCTGTCGCCGCCTCAGGCTCGCACCCCCAAGGTGGCCATTCCGTATCTGGAAAAGCTGGTCCCGCAAGCGAGCTTTGACATGCGCCGCGCCCTGGCCATCCATGCCGAAGGCATTGGCCACGCCGTGCGCAACACCAGCCTGAGCGAAAAAGACCGCGCGTTTCTGATCCTGGCTGAAATGCTGCTCATGCAGCACACCTGCCACTGGTTCTGCCGCGGCCGCGCCGTGGCTTCAGCCCGCATGCTGGCCCGCCACCAGACCCCTTACGACAAAGCCCTGGCCAGCGTATCGCCCAACACGCGCCGCGACTACCTCAAACTCATCACCGGCCCCGCCCTGGGCGCCTGACCTGAAGACCCCCATGCTCATTCGCGACGCCCGCCCCGAAGACGCCCAAGCCATTGCTGACATCTACAACGACGCGGTGGAGCACACCACCGCCATCTGGAACGATGTCAAGGTCGACGCTGCCAACCGCGTGCAGTGGATGCAGGCTCGCCAGCACATGGGCTACCCCGTGCTGGTCATTGAAGACGCCCAAGGCCAGGTGCAGGGCTACGCCAGCTTTGGCGACTGGCGCGCCTTTGATGGCTACCGCCACACGGTCGAGCACTCGGTGTACGTGCACCCCCAGACCCGTGGCCAAGGGCTGGGCCTGAAACTGATGCACGCCCTGATCGAACGGGCTCGGGGGCTGAACAAACACGTCATGGTGGCCGCCATCGAATCGGGCAACACTGGCTCCATCGCGCTGCACCACACATTAGGCTTTGTGGTCACCGGCCAAATGCCCGAAGTGGGCACCAAGTTTGGCCGCTGGCTGGATCTGACCTTCATGCAGCTGCAGCTGGACACGCGCGACGCACGCATTTAAGACGGCGTTCATCCCCGCGCGCCACAATCGGCTCACTGTTGTGAGCGCTTTGAACATGAAATTCATCTACCCCCTGATCAGCGCCGCCGCCCTGGGCGGCTGCATGCAAGACACCCCGTGGGAAAGCAGCCTGGTGTGCGCCGGCCCCGAAAACACCACCACCCTGTCGCGCCAAACCCAGCAAGTCATCGCTCCCAGCGTGACGCACCGCATGCCGGTGGAAGTGCGCTTTCGGCATGGCGAGATTTTTGTCCGCTCGCTGACCGCCTCCACACAAAAGGACCCCGAAGGCACGCTGCACTTTCAGAGCCAATACGCAGGCGGCTGGATGGCTGGCCAATACGACGCATCGCGCCAAAGGTTGAACCTGATCATCGAACGACACCTGCAAGTCGACGGCGAAGCCCAGGCTGTGCGCAGTGTGGGCACCTATGAATGCGTACCCTCCACCGGCCCCCTCATCAAAGGCCAGGGCCCCGGCGCGTAAGCCCATGTTCAGATATATCAGTACATACTGATGTCTTCATTCAAACCCTGAAGACATCATGAAAAAAGCACTCACTCTGGCACTCGGTCTGCTGATCGGCGGTTTTGCATTTGGCCAGGCGGCCACGATTGCCGTCGGCACCCCACTCAACATTTTTGAGAACCAGAAAAACGTCATCGTCAAAACCGCCAAGGGCACAGTCGAAATCAAACGCACCATGACCCCCTGCGGCAAAAACGGCGGCACCCTGCAACCGCTGATCCCCGTGCCCGGCGTCAACCCCACCACCGAAACCGAAGTCATTGCCGCCTTGGGCGACCGCGACTCGCTGGTGGTGGACATGCGCGACACCAACGACCGCGTCAAGGGCACCATCCCCGGCTCCATCGGCATCCCCTACACCGAAGTGGCCGCCCGCATGAACGAGCTGGGCTGCACCAAGAGCGCCGGCGCCTGGGACTGCAGGGGCGCCAAAAAAGTGTTTGCCTTCTGCAACGGCCCCACCTGCCCGCAAAGCCCCATGGCCATCAAAGCCATGACGCGTGACGGCTTTCCTGCCAGCAAGATTTATTACTACCGCGGCGGCATGCTGGACTGGGATGCACTGGGCCTGACATCTGTCAAAGACGAGTTCTGATTCGCGCCTTTGTCATTGATCTCCAAATGAAAAACCCGGCAAGTGACTTGCCGGGTTTTTAACGTGTAACGCGTTCAAACGACGCGATTTACCTGATCAAACGTCAATATTCCCCGCCCGCAGCGCATTGGTTTCAATGAAGTCGCGGCGCGGTTCCACCTCGTCGCCCATGAGCATGGTGAAGACGCGGTCTGCTTCGATGGCGTCGTCGATCTGCACGCGCAGCAGGCGGCGCACGTTGGGGTCCATGGTGGTTTCCCACAGCTGCTCGGGGTTCATCTCGCCCAGGCCTTTGTAGCGCTGGCGGGCGGTGGTGCGTTCGGCTTCGCCAATGAGCCACTGCATGGCTTGGCGGAAGTCGGCAACCTTTTCTTCTTTTTGCTTCTCGCCTTCGCCACGGGTGACTTTGGCGCCGTCGCCCAGCAGACCGCGGAAGGTTTCAGCAGCTTCGGCCAGCGCGGCATAGTCGGCGCCGTGCACAAAGTCCTGCGTGAGCACGCTGCTCTTGATGTTGCCGTGGTGGCGGCGGCTGATGCGCAAGATGGGTTTGTCGGTGCGTGCGTCAAATTCGGCGGCCACTTCAGCGGGCACGCCGGTGGTGTTGAGCTCGCGCAGCTTGGCCTGCAGTGCGGGGGCGCAAGCGGTGGCTTGCTCCAGCGTGTCCAGGTTGAGGGCCACGCCATCGGCAATCGCGCGCAGGGCTTCGGCATCCATGAAGTTGCTCAAACGGGCGATCACGCTTTCGGCCACCTGGTGCTTGCGCGCCAGGGCTTCCAGCGTTTCTCCGCTCAGCACTTGCGGTGTGCTGCCGCCGGTGTGCACGGCCGCATGGTTCATGGCCACGCGCAGCAGGTAGCTGTCCAGGGCGCCTGCGTCCTTCAGGTACAGCTCTTCCTTGCCGTTCTTGACTTTGTAGAGCGGCGGCTGCGCGATGTAGATGTGGCCGCGCTCGACCAGCTCGGGCATCTGGCGGTAGAAGAAGGTCAGCAGCAGCGTGCGGATGTGCGCGCCGTCCACGTCCGCGTCGGTCATGATGATGATGCGGTGGTAGCGCAGCTTGTCGGGGTTGAAGTCGTCGCTGTTGCTCTTGCCGCTGTCTTCACCGGCTTTGCCGATGCCGGTGCCCAAGGCGGTGATGAGCGTGATGATCTCATTGCTGGACAGCAGCTTTTCGTAGCGGGCTTTTTCGACGTTCAGGATCTTGCCGCGCAGGGGCAGGATGGCTTGGAACTTGCGGTCGCGGCCTTGCTTGGCCGAGCCACCGGCGGAGTCGCCCTCGACGATGTAGATCTCGCACATGGCGGGGTCTTTTTCCTGACAGTCGGCCAGTTTGCCGGGCAGGCCCATGCCGTCCAGCACGCCTTTGCGGCGCGTCATTTCGCGGGCCTGCGGGCCGCTTCACGGGCGCGGGCGGCTTCCACGATCTTGCCGCAGATGATCTTGGCATCGTTCGGGCGCTCTTCCAGGAAGTCGGTCAGCGCCTTGGCCACGATGTCTTCCACCGGGGCACGCACTTCACTCGACACCAGCTTGTCCTTGGTCTGGCTGCTGAA
>JALRIL010000205.1 GCA_023255445.1 Limnohabitans sp.
ACTCAATGAAGAAGAGCGTATGAGATCTTTGGCATCTATCCGCCGCCGTCGCGAGCGTGATAAGCGTCAAGGTCAGTCTAATGAGCCGACCGAAAAAGTTGCGCGGACGGTGGTTATTCCAGATACGATTACCATTCAAGAGCTTGCCAACCGCATGGCTGAACGTGCTGTTGATGTGATCAAGCATTTGATGCAACAAGGCATGATGGCGCAGATTAATGATGTGATCGAGTCTGATACAGCTCAACTGATTGCTGAAGAAATGGGACATATCGTTAAGCGCGTTTCCGAGTCTGATGTTGAAGAGGGTGTTGTTGGTGTTGATGACCGCGATGAAGATCGTGTTCCACGTCCACCGGTTATTACCGTTATGGGCCATGTTGACCACGGGAAAACCTCATTGCTCGATGCCATCCGAAAAGCAAAAGTTGCAAATGGTGAGGCGGGCGGCATTACGCAACATATTGGTGCCTACCAGGTTGAACTTGCTGGCGGTCTGATTTCATTCATCGATACCCCAGGTCACGCAGCGTTCACCGCCATGCGTGCACGCGGTGCACAAGCCACCGACATCGTCATCCTGGTGGTGGCGGGTGACGACGGCGTCATGCCCCAGACCAAGGAAGCCATCAAGCACGCCAAGGCTGCGGGTGTGCCGATCGTGGTGGCCATGACCAAGGCTGACAAGCCTGAAGCCAACATCGAAAAAGTCAAGGCCGAGCTGATTTCCGAAGAAGTGGTGCCCGAAGAGTTTGGTGGCGAGTCGCCCTTTGTGCCGGTGTCTTCCAAGACGGGCATGGGCGTTGACGACCTGCTCGAACATGTGCTGCTGCAAGCCGAAGTGCTGGAACTCAAGGCGCCGGTGCAAGCCGCAGCCAAGGGCCTGGTGATCGAAGCCCGTCTGGACAAGGGCCGCGGCCCTGTGGCCACGGTGCTGGTGCAGTCCGGTACGCTCAATGTGGGCGACGTGGTGCTGGCTGGCCAGACCTATGGCCGCGTTCGCGCCATGCTCGACGAAAACGGCAAACCCTCCAAGGAAGCCGGTCCGTCGATTCCGGTCGAAATCCAGGGCCTGTCCGATGTGCCTGCAGCGGGCGATGATTTCATGGTGTTGTCCGACGAGCGACGCGCCCGCGAAATTGCCACCTACCGCGCCGGCAAGTACCGCAGCACCAAGCTGGCCAAGCAACAAGCGGCCAAGCTGGAAAACATGTTCTCCGACATGCAAGCCGGCGAAGTCAAGACGCTGCCCATCGTGCTCAAGGCCGACGTGCAGGGCTCGCAGGAAGCGCTGGCCGCATCCTTGCTCAAGCTCTCGACCGACGAGGTTCGCGTGCAGATGGTCTACACCGGCGTGGGTGGTATTTCCGAATCCGACGTGAACCTGGCCATTGCCTCCAAGGGTCTGGTGATTGGTTTCAACGTCCGTGCCGATGCCGGTGCCCGCAAGCTGGCTGAAGGCAACGACGTCCAGATCAAGTACTACAACATCATTTACGACGCTGTGGACGAGCTCAAGGCTGCCATGTCCGGCATGCTGGCCCCCGAACAGAAGGAAGAAGTCATCGGCAATGCCGAGATTCGCACCGTGTTCGTGGCTTCCAAGATCGGTACTGTGGCGGGCTGTATGGTCACCAACGGCATGGTTACGCGCAACGCGCGCTTCCGCCTGTTGCGCGACAACGTGGTCATCTACACGGGCGAGCTCGAATCGCTCAAGCGCCTCAAGGACGATGTGCGCGAAGTCAAGGAAGGCTTCGAGTGCGGTATCAAGCTCAAGAACTACAACGACATCAAAGAGGGCGATCAGCTCGAATTCTTTGAAGTCAAGGAAATCGCGAGAACGCTGTAATGCCGCGCAAAGCATCGTCTGTCCCCAACCGCGGCTATCGAGTGGCCGACCAGATTCAGCGCGATCTGTCGGAGCTCATTGCGCGCGAGCTCAAGGACCCCCGGGTGGGCATGGTCACGATCAACGCCGTTGAGGTGACGCCGGACTATGCCCACGCCAAGGTCTACTTCAGCTTGCTGGTGGGCGACCCCGAGGCCTGCACCGAGGGCTTGAACGCTGCTGCGGGTTTTCTGCGCAACGGCCTGTTCAAGCGCCTGCACATTCACACCGTGCCGACCTTGCATTTCATTTTTGACCGCACCACTGAGCGTGCGTCGGACATGAACGCCCTGATCGCCAAGGCTGTGTCCTCCCGCGCAAAGGACGATTGAGCATGAACGCGCCACGCACGAGGGTGCAGCGGCGCCCTGTGCATGGGGTGATCCTGCTGGACAAACCACTCGGTCTTTCAAGCAACCAGGCCTTGCAAAAGGTCAAGTGGTTGTTGCGCGCCGAAAAAGCAGGCCACACCGGCACGCTGGATCCACTGGCGACTGGTGTCTTACCCCTGTGCTTTGGGGCTGCCACCAAGTTCAGCCAGCAACACCTGGATGCCGACAAGGTGTACGAGACCACCGTGCGCCTGGGCCGCAAAACTACCACGGCAGATGCCGAAGGCGAGGTCATTGCCGAGCGCCCGGTCACTTGCACCCTGGGGCAGGTGGTAGAGGTGCTGGACCGCTTCATGGGCCCGATTCGTCAAGTGCCGCCCATGTACAGCGCGCTCAAAAAGGACGGTAAGGCTTTGTACGAATACGCCCGCGAGGGGGAAACCGTGGAGCGCGAGGCACGTGATGTTGTGATCCACGACCTCGACATGCTCGATGTTCAGCTGCAAGGCGATGCACCGTTCCTGAAGCTTCGCGTGGCCTGCAGCAAAGGCACTTACATTCGCACCTTGGGTGAAGACATTGCCGAAGCACTGGGCTGCGGTGGTCATTTGAGCGCGCTGCGCCGTGTGCAGACTGGCCCGTTTGAAGCGGACCAATGCATCACGATCGAGCAACTCGAGGCCATGGAGGAGGGCGAGCGACTGCAGCAGTTGCTGCCCATTGACGTATTGTTGCCCGAGCACACGCGTGTCACCTTGGACGAAGACAATGCAGGACGTTTCCTGTCTGGTTTGCGCCGTCGCGGCCACTGGCCCGATATGCCGCACGTGCGTGTGTATGGGCAAGAACCCCCAGCCCTGCTGGGCACCGGACATACCCAGGCGGGAGAGTTGATTCCCACCCGACTCCTGAGCCCGATTGAAATTCAACAGATTCTTGAAAGTTCGCCAGCACTCGTGCTGGCTTGATATTGGAAGCAACCATGAGCAAGCAAATTCGCAACATCGCCATCATCGCGCACGTTGACCACGGTAAAACCACCATGGTCGACCAGCTGCTGCGTCAGTCGGGTACCTTCGCTGACCACGAAAAAGTCGTGGACACCGTGATGGACAACAACGCCATCGAACGTGAGCGTGGCATCACCATCCTGGCCAAAAACTGCGCCGTGAGCTGGGAAGGCACCCACATCAACATCGTCGACACCCCCGGCCACGCGGACTTCGGCGGTGAAGTCGAACGCGCCCTGTCCATGGTCGATGGCGTGGTGCTGCTGATCGACGCGCAAGAAGGCCCCATGCCTCAAACCCGCTTCGTGACCAAGAAGGCCCTGGCCCTCGGTCTGAAGCCCATCGTCGTGGTCAACAAGGTGGACAAGCCCGGCGCCAACTGTGACAAGGTGGTCAACGCCGCCTTCGACCTGTTCGACAAACTGGGCGCGACCGACGAGCAGCTGGACTTCCCGGTGGTGTACGCCTCGGGCATCAATGGCTGGACGTCGCTGGAAGAGGGTGCACCAGGCGAGCAGTGGGGCCCCGACATGTCGGCCCTGTTCAACACCGTGCTCAAGCATGTGCCGCCCAACAGCGGCAATCCCGACGCGCCTCTGCAGTTGCAAATTTCCGCGTTGGACTTCTCTACCTTTGTGGGCCGTATTGGCGTGGGCCGCATCAGCCAGGGCAAGATCAAGCCCGGCATGGACGTACTGGTCATGGAAGGCCCGGATGGCAAAAGCACCAAGGGCCGCATCAACCAGGTGCTGACCTTCCAGGGCCTGGACCGCATGCAAACGCCCGAAGCTGGCCCCGGCGACATCGTGCTGATCAACGGCATTGAAGACATCGGCATTGGCGTGACCGTGACCGACCCCGCCAACCCCGCACCGTTGCCCATGCTCAAGGTGGACGAGCCTACCCTGACCATGAACTTCTGCGTGAACGCCAGCCCCTTGGCCGGTCGTGAAGGCAAGTACGTGACCAGCCGTCAGTTGTGGGACCGTTTGCAAAAAGAACTGCAACACAACGTGGCTTTGCGTGTGAAAGAAACCGACGAAGAAGGCGTGTTTGACGTTGCCGGTCGCGGTGAATTGCACTTGACCATTTTGTTGGAAAACATGCGCCGTGAAGGCTACGAGTTGGCTGTGTCTAAGCCACGCGTGGTGTTCCGCGATATCAATGGCGAGCGCCATGAGCCTATCGAATTGGTGACGGCTGACATCGAAGAAACCCATCAAGGCGGCGTCATGCAAGCTTTGGGCGAGCGCAAAGGCGAACTCGTCACGGTCGTCGTCGCCTTAGCCGTCGGTTTCACCCAAACGCGGTGGTACAAATAGTCCCCAAACGCGAGGAACTCTTTCGATTCGTCGGCGTTCTCGTTTTCGCCCGTATTATCTATATCAACCCACGCATCGTTC
>JALRIL010000032.1 GCA_023255445.1 Limnohabitans sp.
CTGATGGGTCAAATGGTTTAAAGAGCCTTTGGTCAATAAATTCTGGACTTTAGCTCCCGCCTTATCCATCCAATCCAAAGACACACCACCATCAACAAAGGGATAGAGGATGTGCCAAAGATGGCCATCTGTCTCAACAGATTGGACTTCGAGATCCGATACGGCCGTCAGCAGTTTGGGATCCCAGTTGACCAAGCGTTTGCCGCGGTAGATCAGGCCTTGCTCGTACAACGTCACAAAGGTCTCGGTCACCACCTTGGAGAGCTTGTCGTCCATGGTGAAGTACTCTCGGCTCCAGTCCACGCTGTCGCCCATGCGGCGCATCTGGCTGGTGATGGTGTTCCCCGATTGTTCTTTCCACTCCCAAACCTTGCTCACGAAGTTCTTACGCGCCTCGGCAGGGGTCGGGCCCATGTCGTGGCGGCTGATACCTTGGCCCTGCAGCTGGCGCTCCACCACGATCTGGGTAGCGATGCCGGCGTGGTCGGTGCCCGGAATCCAGGCGGTGTTGAAGCCCATCATGCGGTGGTAACGCGTGAGCGAATCCATGATGGTTTGGTTGAACGCGTGGCCCATGTGCAGCGTGCCGGTCACGTTGGGCGGCGGCAGCTGGATGGCAAAGTTCTTGCCTGCAGCGGCAGCCTGCGCGTCCGCTTGCGAGGTGCCACGGAAACCGGCCACGCCGTACCCGCGCTTTTCCCACTCGGGGCCCCAATGGGCTTCGAGGGCAGCGGGTTCAAAAGACTTGGACAGGCTCTCCAGGCCGGGCTGTGGGACTGGGGTGGCAGGCGTGGTGCTCATGGTGGGTAAAGATCAGACGGGAAACCTGCGATTTTACCGGCCAGCTCTGGCAAACTCAGGGGCTGGACACCATCAGCCGCAAAAGCAGGAGCACGCCATGACGACACTCAAAGGATCACGCACAGAGCAGGCTTTGCGCGATGCATTTGCCTGGGAGTCGCAGGCCAACCGCCGCTATGTGTACTTCGCCAACCAGGCGGAGGAAGAGGGGCACGCCGAGTTGGCGTCCTTGTTTCGCTCATCCGCACAGGGTGAAACCGGCCACGCCATGGGGCATCTGGAGTTTTTGCAGCAGGTGGGTGACCCGGTGACAGGCTTGCCCATGGGCAACACCGCCCATAACCTGGCTTCAGCCCTGGCCAGCGAGACGCACGAATTTTCGGAGATGTACCCCGCCATGGCCAAAGTGGCCCGCGAAGAGGGCTTTAATGATGTGGCCGACTGGTTCGAGACCCTGGCCAAGGCTGAGCATTCGCATGCCCAGCGTTATGCAAAGGCACTGGAGAGCCTCAAAAAGGAATGACTTAACGCATGCCGATGCGTGCATCCGGGCCAAACACGCCCCCAGCATCCTTGGGCAGACTGCGCCAGTACTGGCCCATGGCCTGCACGTGTCCACCCAGTTCTGCCGCCGCCATCCAGCCCCAGCGGGGTTGGTACAAAAAAGCGCGGGCCAGTGCGATCAGATCGGCATCTCCGCGTTGCAGGATGTCTTCGGCCTGACGCGCACCCGTGATCAAGCCCACGGCCATGGTGGGCAAGCCGGCCTCGGCCTTGACGGTTTTGGCCAGCGGAACCTGGTACTCCGGGCCCAGCGGGATTTTTTGCTGTGGCGAGACACCAGCAGAGGAAATATGCACAAACTGAGCGCCTGCCGCCTTGAGGCGACGGGCCAATTCGCTGGTCTGTTCGACGTCCCAGCCGCCTTCGACCCAGTCGGTGGCTGAAATGCGCACGCCCAGTGCGCCACCAAAGACCTGGCGCACGCGGCCAAAGACATTCATCACAAAGCGAATGCGATTGTCGAAACTGCCGCCGTAAGCGTCGTCACGCTGGTTGGCCAGGGGCGACAGAAACTGGTGCATCAAGTAGCCGTGTGCGGCGTGCAGCTCAATGGCTTCAATGCCCATGGCTTGGGCGCGTTGAGCGGCATCCACAAAGTCCTGCTCGATGCGTTTGATGTCTTGCAGCGACAGCGCGTGAGGCGCTGTCTCCTGCGGCAAGTGGGGCAGGGCACTGGGCCCCCAGGTGGCCCAACCACCTTCGGCAGGGGACAACAACATGCCTCCACGCCAGGGCACCGCACTAGAAGCTTTGCGCCCAGCATGGCTGAGCTGAATGCACACCGGCATGTGGGGTGCCAAGGCACGGGCGCGCTGCAAGTGATTGTTCAGCGCCAGGGCCGTTTCATCGTCCCACAAGCCCAGGCACTCGGGGGTGATGCGCCCCTCGGGCGAGACGGCGGTCGCCTCGATGGTGAACAGCCCCGCACCACTGTTGAGCAGATTGGCCCAATGAAACAGGTGCCAGTCGGTAGCTTGGCCCTCGCGTGCCGAGTACTGGCACATGGGCGCAATCACGATGCGGTTGGAGAGAGTCAGGGACCCAGAGGGCGTGTCAAACGTGAAGGGCGTAAAAAGAAGGCTCATGGCGATATCTTAGGCAGACTGGGCGCATCGGCCGTCGTTTGGGTGACAAGGGTTGACCAGTGTTGCCACTGCGCATCCAGTGGGGCATGGAGTTGCAGGCGCTTTCCGGTCACGGGGTGGGGCAGATGCAGCTGCAGGGCATGCAGCCACAAGCGCTGCATGCCGATGTATGCAGCCACGTCTCGGTTGAAGGGCCCTTTGCCGTGGGTGGCGTCGCCCACAATCGGGTGGGCAATGTGTTTCATGTGCCGGCGCAATTGATGGCGCCTGCCGGTCAAGGGCTGGAGCTGTACGTGTGCCACGCGGGTGTGTGCAAAGCCTTGGTAAGGCAAGGCCAGTTGGCCACGCCACAAGGTATGCAGCTGGGTTTGTGCGCTCTGGATTTCTTCGCGCTGACTGCGCATGTCGTCAGGCATGCGTTTGAGGGGGTGGTCGATGAACAGTTCGTCGGCCGGCCAGCCGCGCACCATGGCGCGATAGGTTTTGTGCAAACCCTCACCGCTTTCAAAGGCCTGACCCAGGGTGCGTGCCACTTCGGCATTGAGCGCAAACACCAAGACTCCGCTGGTACCCTTGTCCAGCCGATGCACGGGCCAGACCCTCTGGCCGAGCTGGTCGCGCAAGGTTTGCAGCACGAAGCGCGATTCCCCCTTGTCCAGCGGGGTGCGATGCACCAGCCAGCCTGCAGGTTTGTTCACGACGGCGAGATAATCGTCCTGGTAAAGGATATCGAGCATGTTGTTCTTATTGTCACCCGCCAAATCGCTGGACTACGAAACGCCCGTGGGCGCTACACACCCGGATTTGCCGCACACACTGCCGCACTTTGCCGCGCAGGCGGCTGAGCTGATCGAGGTGTTGCGCCCGTATTCGCCGCAGCAGATCGCCGAGTTGATGGACCTGAGTGATGCGCTGTCGGTGCTGAACGTGGCACGCTACGAGGCCTGGCGTCCGAAGTTCACCGCCAAAAATGCCAAGCAGGCGGTGCTGGCCTTCAACGGCGACGTGTACGAAGGCCTGGACGCCAAAACCCTCACGTCCAAGCAACTTGGCTGGGCGCAAGACCATGTCTGCATTCTCAGTGGCCTGTACGGTGTGTTGCGTCCGTTGGACTGGATGCAACCCTACCGCCTGGAAATGGGCACCAGCCTCAAGAACCCCAAAGGCAACAACCTCTACAAGTTCTGGGGTACCCAGATTGCCGATTACCTTAACGAACGGCTGACCAAGGACAAAAGCCCGGTCACCATCAACCTGGCCTCGCAGGAGTACTTCAAGTCGGTGGACCGCAAAGCGCTCAAGGGCCGTGTGGTTGAGTGTGTCTTTGAGGACTACAAGGGCGGCAAGTACAAGGTCATCAGCTTCAATGCCAAACGTGCCCGTGGCCTGATGGCTCGATGGGCCATCACGCACAAAGCCAGCCAACCCGAAGACTTGCTCGCGTTTGACAGCGAGGGCTATGCCTTCGACAAAACCGTCTCTGAACCTGACCGCCTGGTGTTCCGCCGCAAACTGGATTGATATGCACAACAACGCTCCTGAACAATCGCAGCTGGGCAAAGCCAGCAGTTATGTCGACCACTACGACGCGAGCTTGCTGTTCCCGATACCGCGTCAGACCAAACGCAACGAGATCGGCGTGACCGGCCGGCCGGTGTTTTTTGGGGCTGATTTGTGGACCGCGTTTGAAGTGTCCTGGCTCAATACCAAGGGCAAGCCGCACGTGGCCATCGTGCACTTCACGGTTCCAGCAGAGAGCACCCACATTGTCGAGAGCAAGTCCTTCAAGCTTTACCTCAACAGCTTCAACAACACCCGTTTTGACTCGGCCGATCAAGTGCGCGAGCGTTTGCGCGCTGACATCAGCGCTGCCATCTGGGCCGGGAGCGCGGTGCAGGCGAGTGCAGGCGTCAAGCTGCTCATGCCCGAACAGTTTGATGCCGAACCCGTGCACGAGCTCGACGGCCTGAGCCTGGACCGGCTCGATGTGGAATGCACCCGCTACCAGCCCGCCCCCGAGTTGCTGAGCGTCAACACCGAAGAGGCGCCGGTGACCGAAACCCTGGTGAGCCACCTGCTCAAAAGCAATTGTCTGGTGACCGGCCAGCCTGACTGGGGCAGCGTACAAATCACGTACAGCGGCCACCAGATTGACCAGGAAGGCTTGCTGCAATACATCGTGAGTTTTCGCAACCACAACGAATTCCACGAGCAGTGCGTCGAGCGCATCTTCATGGACATCTGGACACGCTGCAAACCTACGCAGTTGACGGTGTATGCGCGCTACACCCGTCGCGGCGGGCTGGACATCAATCCCTGGCGCACAAGTGCACCTGGGGCGCTGCCGCCCAATGTGCGTACTGCGCGGCAATAAATTCGCACGGCAATAAATTCACACGTTAATCGAAGCTGAACAAATCGCCGGTCTGGCCTGCGGTGCTGTCTTCTGGCGCGGCGGCACTGGCTGCGCTGTCGGCCGTCAGCAAAGAGCCTACGCGCACACCCAGCAGGCGGATACGTCGGCTTAAATCCACGCGTTTCAGGCATTGCCCAGCCACTTGCCGGATGCGCTTGGCGTCGGCAATGTGCTCGTCAATGCTTTGGTCGCGCGTCACGCTCTGAAAGTTGTCATAGCGTATCTTGATGCCAATGGTGCGGCCTACATAGCCCTTGCGCTGCAGGTCGGTGGCGACTTGTTCACACAAGCGGGTGAAGACGGTGCCCAGTGCTTCGCGGTCGCGCACGGCGTGCAGATCGCGCTCAAACGTCGTTTCGCGGCTCATGCTCACGGGCTCAGACTCCAGCACCACCGGGCGTTCATCGCGCCCCCAGGCCGCATCGTGCAGCCAGGCGCCGTAGCTTTTGCCAAAGTGTTCCATCAACCAGGGCAAGTCTCGCTCAGCCAATTGGCCAATCGTCTCGATGCCGTGGGCCTTGAGCTTGTCGTCAGCCTTGGGCCCGATGCCATTGATCTTGCGGCAGGGCAGCGGCCAGATCAGGCTTTGCAAATCCTGTTCGCGCACGATGGAAATACCGTTGGGCTTGTTGAACTCGCTGGCCATCTTGGCGATCAGTTTGTTGGGCGCCACGCCGATCGAGCAGGTCAGTCCCGTGGCCTCAAAAATGCTTTTCTGGATCAAACGCGCCAGCACCCGCCCACCTTCGCGCTGACCGCCAGGCACATCCGTAAAGTCGATATAGACCTCGTCCACACCCCTATCTTCCATGAGTGGCGCAATGTCAGTGATGATGGCCTTGAAGCTGCGCGAGAAAGACCTGTAGCGGTCAAAGTCGACCGGCAGCAAGACGGCGTTGGGGCACAGTTTGGCGGCTTTCATGAGACCCATGGCCGAGCCGATGCCAAACTGCCGCGCTGCATAGGTGGCAGTGGTGATGACGCCACGGCCCGTGTAGCCCGACAGCCTCGGAAAAAAGTCCAGAGGAATATCGGCCAGGCGTTCTTGAAAATTGTTCTCGCTCCACTCAGCCACGGGGTAGGCTTGCTGCAGTTTGCCCAGGAGATCGTCTTCGCGCCGACGTCCACCGCCAATCACGACCGGCAGACCCTTGAGCTGCGGATAGCGCATGAGCTCGCAGGATGCATAAAAAGCGTCCATGTCGAGGTGGGCGATGCGGCGAGTCATGAGATGCGTTCGGTGGCGTTCAACTGTTGCAAGGATAGCGTGCGCTGGTGATGCCATCGCCCGTTTCATTTAGGATGCGGGGTCAGGGAGTCAAGAATGAAAAAATCTATCGCCATAGCAAGCGCCAGTTTGGCGCTGACGGCATGTCTAGCCCAATGGAGCTGGACGCCGCAGGATCTGGCAGGTACACAATGGATCGATGCCAGCCACTCGAAGGTCATGCATCCACCAGGTTTGCGCTTTGAGCGCGATGGCAAAGTCTCCGGTTCCAGTGGTTGCAACCAATGGTTTGGACGTGCACTCTTGAGTAGCGACAGCTTGCGTCTGGAGCCCATGGGCATGACCCGCATGTTGTGCGATCCACAAAGCAATCTGGTCGAAACGCGTTTTGTCCAGGCGCTCTCGGCCACGCGACACGCCCGTCTGCAAGATCAAGCCTTGCATTTGCTTGATGCACAGGGCCAGGTGCTGTGGCGATTCACGCCGCACCCTTGAAGCTCGGCGCTGCTTACAGCGCCTTGTTGACCAGATAGCCCTGGAACAGCCAGGGCAGTCGGGGTCCTTGCTCGTTGGGTACGCCACCTTTGTTCTCCACGCTGATGGCCAGCGAGGCTGCGCCTTGCAGTTGCTCGGCCGTGGCGGGCAAGTCAATGGCCTTGAATTTGCTTTCGATCACGCCCAGAGACTGCGGTGCCTGACCCGGGCGAACGGCCCAAAGCTGCATGGAGTCTTCGCGACCTTCCTTGACGTTGTTCAGGCGCTCGAGCTGTAGCTTGCGAGCTGCCGGATCAAAAGTGACCAACATGGCCGGTTTTTGGTCTTGATCCATCAGCACCGACAGCTGCCGGATCTGAGGCAATTGCGCAAGCTTGTGCTGCAAATGGCCAATGTGCGCCTGCAGCTGCATGTACAAACTCATGGATGCAGCCAGGCCAATGGCGAGCACCAGCATGAGTGTGATCGACAGGGCGCGCCACCAACGGCTCACCCCCGGGCGGGTAGGGCTAGAAGTCATGCGGAGATCTTAACGGCAGCGAGTCTGCTCGCCCTTGATTCAGGTTCAGGCCTGCGGATAGGTGCCTGGCAGCAGGATGCCCGTGTTCACATTCTGGATGTTGGTGTGACCGCAAAAGGCCATGGTCACATCCAGCTCCTTGTGGATGATCTGCAGGGCCTTGGTCACGCCGGCTTCGCCCATGGCGCCCAGGCCATAGACCATGGCGCGACCGATCATGGTGCCCTTGGCGCCCAAGGCCCAGGCCTTGAGCACGTCCTGGCCGCTTCGAATGCCGCCGTCCATCCAGACTTCGATCTGGCTGCCCACAGCCGCGACGATGGCCGGCAGGGCCTCGATGCTGCTGGGGGCGCCATCGAGCTGGCGGCCACCGTGGTTGCTGACTACGATGGCATCGGCACCGCTGGCCACGGCCAGTTTGGCATCCTCGACATCCATGATGCCCTTGAGGATGAGCTTGCCGCCCCATTGTTTCTTGACCCAAGCCACATCGTCCCAGTTGAGTGTGGGGTCAAACTGCTCGTTGGTCCAGGAGGCCAGCGAGTTCATGTCGGTCACGGCTTTCACATGACCGACCAGGTTGCCGAAGGTGCGGCGCTTGGTTCCTGCCATGCCCAGGCACCATCGGGGCTTGGTCATCAGGTTGATGATGTTGGCCAGCGTGGGGCGGGGCGGGGCGGTCAGGCCGTTTTTCAGGTCCTTGTGGCGCTGGCCAATCACCTGCAGGTCCAGCGTGAGCACCAGGGCGCTCACATTGGCGGCTTTGCAGCGGTCGATCATGCGGGCCATGGCGTCGCGGTCGCGCATCATGTAGAGCTGAAACCAGAAAGGCGCTTGTGTGTGCGCTGCAATGTCTTCGATGGAGCAGATGCTCATGGTCGACAAGGTAAAGGGGATACCGAACTTCTTGGCCGCCATGGCGGCGTGCATCTCGCCGTCGGCGTGCTGCATGCCGGTCAGGCCCACCGGGGCAATGCACACGGGCATCTTGGTGTCGATGCCGACCATCTTGGTGGCTGTGGTGCGGTTTTCCATGTTCACGGCCACGCGCTGACGCAGCTTGATTTTGTGGAAATCGCTTTCGTTGGCCCGGTAGGTGCCCTCGGTCCAGGAGCCGCTGTCGGCGTAGTCGTAGAACATGCGCGGCACGCGTTTTTCGGCCAGAACGCGCAGGTCTTCAATGTTGGTGATTACGGGCATGAGGCTTGTCTCCGGGGTGGATGTTTTCACAATTCTTGCATGGTAGCCTCGCGTTTGCCTGTCCGCTGTGAAACACTGCATCCAGACTTTGAAATTTCTTTCAGCACGAAAGCCACCCCATGAATCTGGCCCATTTGCTCGAGCGACAAGCCCGACAGCACCCCAAGCGCCCCGCAGTGTTCGAGGCCGATTGCCTGCGCGCCACTTACGGGCAGTGGGCCGAGCGCAGTGCCCGGCTGGGTGCCCAGTTGCTGGCCCAGGGCCTGGTGCCCGGTGACCGGGTGCTGCTGTTTATGCGCAACCATCCACGGTATCTGGAATTCTTGTTTGGCTGCTGGTGGGCAGGGTTGGTCGTGGTGCCGGTCAACAACAAGTTGCACCTCAAGGAAGTGCAGTGGATTGTGGACAACGCGCAGGCCCGTTGGGCCTTTGTGACGCATGACCTGGTGCCAGATGGCGCTGTATTGACCGGGCTCGATGGCGTGACCGAGGCGGACAGTGCACAGGCCGATGCCTGGCTGAACGCAGGCGAACCTTTGTTTGCCCTGGCACACCGCCAAGCCGATGACACCGCATGGTTGTTCTACACCAGCGGCACCACAGGCCGCCCCAAAGGCGTGATGATCACCCACCGCAATTTGCTGACCATGGGACTGGGCTATTTTGTCGATGTGGACGCCGTCAGCGAGGACGATGCGATTGTCTATGCCGCGCCCATGTCACACGGCGCTGGTCTGTATCTCATACCTCACCTCATGGCAGGTGCGCGGCATGTGATCCCTGCATCGGGTGGTTTTGATGCCGCCGAGCTGTTTGAGTTGGGACGCCAAGTGGGTCCTTTGTCGTTGTTTGCTGCGCCTACCATCGTCAAGCGTCTGGTGGATGAGGCTGAGGTCCAGCGCTACAGCCCCGAGCGCTGTGCGCAATCGTTCAAGACCATTGTGTACGGCGGCGCGCCCATGTATGCCGCAGATATTCAGCGTGCGCTACGCATCATGGGGCCGCGCTTTGTGCAGATTTACGGCCAGGGCGAAAGCCCGATGACCGGCACCGTGTTGTCGAGAGCGCACCTGACCGATGTGCAGCACCCGCAGCATGCACAACGCATTGCGTCGATTGGCGTGGCACAAACTCCGGTGCGTGTTCGCGTGGCCGATGCGCAGGGGCACGATGTTCCCTTGGGCGAAGTGGGTGAAGTGCTGATCGCGGGCGACAGCGTGATGGCCGGCTACTGGCGCAACCCTGAAGCTACCGCCGCTGCCATCAAGGACGGTTGGCTATGGACCGGGGACATGGGTAGCCTCGATGCCGTTGGTTTCTTGACCCTTAAAGACCGCAGCAAGGACTTGATCATCAGTGGCGGCTCCAACATTTACCCGCGTGAAGTCGAAGAGGTGCTGCTGACTGCACCTGGGGTCAACGAGGTCTCGGTGGTGGGCGCGCCCGACCCGGAATGGGGCGAAGTGGTCGTGGCCTTTGTCGTTGCAGATCCAGGTGCCAGCCTGAGCACGTCAGAGCTGGATGCGCACTGCATGGCGCACATTGCGCGCTTCAAGCGCCCCAAGCGTTACGAGTTTGTGGATGCGCTGCCCAAGAACAATTACGGCAAGGTGCTCAAAACCGAGTTGCGCGCCCGCCTGCAGGTCTGAAAGCGGTCAGTGGCTGCAGCTGACGCTGCCGCAGCCCGACATGGTTACGCTTTGAATCTTGCTGGGGTCGGCCACGGTTTCGGTGACGGCGTCAAAGCCCACGTTTTTCATGTGCTGCGCCAGGCCCGCGTCCATGCTGGCAGCGTGGCCCGGGAACCACTCGGCCAGCGCTTCGGCCAGGCGGGTGATGATTTCCGTGTCGCCCGCCTCGTAGTGCACCTGCACGGCGCGCATGGTTTCCAGAATGGTGTTGTGGTGTTCGGCGTGGCAGTTTTCAGCCGAAAACCCGGTGGCGACCATCCAGCGCTCTTCCTGGGCAAAGTGCTCCACCGTGTGCTGCAAGAACTTCTGGTACAGCGGCAATTGCTGATCCTGAGGCGTGGCCAGGATCTCGTTGAGCATGTCGGTGAATTCCTTGTGGGTTTCGTCCATGCGGGCGTCACCCGTGTGCAGGGACTGGGTCCAGGGCAGACCGTTGGCGGGAATGGCAGTGCTGATATTCGTGTCCATGCCTGAATTATCCACCTTGCCCACGCAGCACGCAGGCGCTGCACGGGCAAGGTCAAGCAGGTTTACTGGGCGATGGCTTCGAGGGCGATGTCGATTCGGACATCGTCACCCACGTAAGGCGCGTATTTGCCAGCGTTGAATTCAGAGCGCTTGACCACGGTGAAAGCATTGGCGCCAATGGCGGGTTTCTTCATCATCGGGTGCGGCATGGCCTGGAAGCTGGTCACGGTGAGCGTCACGGGCTTGGTCACGCCCTTGAGGGTCAAGTTACCTTCGATGCTCTTGGGCTTGTCGCCTTCGAACACCACTTTGGTGGACTTGAAGGTGGCGGTGGGGTACTTGGCGGTGTCAAAGAAGTCTTCGCCTTGAATGTGACCATCAAACACTTCAAAGCCGGTGTTGACCGATTTCATGTCGATGGTGATGTCTACGCTGCCGGTTTTGGCCTCGGCGTCGAACACGACGTTGCCACTGGTGTGCTTGAAGCTGCTCAGCTGGGTGGAATAGCCAAAGTGAGAGTACGAAAAGCGTGGGAACGTATGGGTGCCGTCGACGCCGTAGGTGGCGGGAGCAGCAATCGCGCTACTGGCCAGTGCGGTGAAAACGCCAGCAGCGAGGAGGGATTTGATGGATTTCATAGGGACTCCAGGTTGAAAAATCATTTGAGGTTGAGAGAAAAATGAACGTTGATCTCGTTGGCCACCACATCGAACTTGGCCCACATGCCTTCGCCAATGCCGAAATCGGCGCGTTTGAGCACAAAGCTGCCAGAGAGCTGGCCTTGTGGTGAGAGCTTGAGTGGGGTACGCAGCTCGCGCGTCCGCCCTTTGAGGCTCAGCTGGCCCGTGGCTTCGTATTGGCCGGCGCCAGTCGCCTTGAGGCTTTTGAGTACAAAACTGGCCTTGGGGTACGCCGCCACGTTGAACCAGGCTTTGCCGACCACTTCGTCGTCGGCTTCGCTGGAGCCGGTGTCGATGCTGGCCAGGTCGATGTCAATGCTGCCCTTGGCCTGGGCGGGCTGTGCTGTGTTCAGGCTCACTTGCGCAGTGAACTTTTTGAACTTGCCGTCCATGCCTACGCCCATTTGTTTGTAGTTAAAGGTCACGCTGCTTGTTTCGGGTGCAACAGCTTGGTAGGTGGCAGCTTGGGCGTTGCCCACTGAGGCGCTGAGTGCGGCGCCAAGCGTCAGGGTGGTGATGAGGTGTTTCATGGTGTGGAGCCTTAGCGCATGCGGCGCAGGGTGTCGTCTTTCAAAACGAAGTGGTGCCAAAGTGCAGCGCCGACGTGCCCGGTGAGTGTGAGCATCAGCAGCCAGTTGAGGGCTTCGTGGACTTGCACAAGCAGATTGCCCAGCGCTTTGTCGCGGACGAGCAGGTCAGGGATAGGGAGCACGCCAAACCAGACGGTCTGTACGCCCTTGGCCGAGCTCATCAGCCAGCCACTCAGCGGGATCACCACCATCAGTGCGTACAGCGCGGCGTGGCCTGCGTGGGCAGCCAGGCGCATCAGCGGCGACATGGACTCTGGCAAAGCGGGCGGGCGGTGCGTGAGGCGCCAGGCCAAGCGCAGCCAGACCAGCAAGAAAACCGTCACGCCAGCCCATTTGTGCCAAGAGTACAACTGGAGTTTTTCGGGCGACAGCGGCAACTCGTGCATGTAGACGCCCAACACCAGCAAGCCAATGATCATCACAGCCATCAGCCAATGCAGAACCTTGGCCACGGGGGTGTAGGTGGTGCTCAATTTTTTCTCCCTGTATTCAATGGAATGTGTAGCCGTCCATGGCAATCACATGGTCGTAAATGCCGCGGTAAAACGCTTGGGGCTGGGCACCAGGGCCTGCTGCGCCCAGGGCGGTGAACAAGGGCAGCAAGTGTTCGTCGCGCGGGTGGGCGCGGCTGCCTGCGGCCTGGGTTTGGCGGTAGTTCAGCAGGGCATCGGCTTGGCCACCGACCATGTGCGTGTGGACCCAGTCGGCGAACTCTTGCACGTAGTCGGGCGTGGGCTGGCCGGTCATGCTGATGATTTGCCAGTCGCGCAGGTTGTGCGTGATGTTGCCCGAAGCCACGATCAAAAAGTCTTGCTCAGCCAGCGGGGCCAGGGCCTGGCCAACGCGGTAAGCGTGTTTCGGGCCGCCATGGTGCTGCACCGACAGGGGCACCACCGGCACATCGGCATCGGGGAACATCTGGCGCAGTGGCACCCAGGCCCCGTGGTCCAGGCCGCGGCTGGCATCGGTCTGTACCGGCAGGCCCGCAGCTTGCAGGGCTTGGACCACTTGCTGCGCTGCCTCGGGACAGCCGGTGGCGGGGTATTGAATCTGGAACAGGCGCGGCTCAAAGCCACCAAAGTCGTGAATGGTTTCCAGACGCGTTGCAGTGCCCACGGTCGGCGCGGCTGTCTCCCAGTGCGGACTGACCACCACGATGGCGCGTGGCGCAGTCAGGCGTGCAGCGACATCGCTCATGGCGCTGCCAGCTGGACCGGGTTGCAGTGCAAACATCGGCGAGCCGTGGGGCACAAACAAGACATTGCGAAGAGTGTTCATGGGGGTGAACTGTAGAGTTCCATGGTGAATAGAAAAACCGCTCAATAAACACAACTTTGTTGCACAATTGGCAACAATGGACAAATTAGACGCAATGCAAACCTTTGTGCGCGTGGCCGAGGCTGGCAGCTTCATTGCCGTGGCCAACCAGTTGCAAGTGGCCCGTTCGGTCGTGACGCGCCAGGTGGCAGCACTGGAAACACACCTGGGCAGCAAGCTGATCACCCGCAGCACCCGCAGCCTGAAGCTGACGGCAGCGGGGGCGGCCTATCTGGAAAAGTGCCGTGTCATCCTGAACATGGTGGATGCGGCGGAGTCCGGCCTGCAGCAAGAAAAAACGGATGTGCGCGGGCGTATTCGGCTGGGTTTGCCGTTGTCCCATGGTTTGCAAGTGCTCATGCCCGTGTTGCTGGATTTTGCGCAGCTGCACCCTGGCATTGAGCTGCAGATGGATTTGTCCGATCAGCGCAGCAATTTGATTGAAGACGGTATCGATCTGTCGATTCGCATCACCGCGCAGCTGCAGCCTGGTGACATTGTGCGCAAGCTGGGGCAGTGCCGCCTGCTGACGGTGGCCTCACCCGCTTACTGGGCCGCGCATGGGGTGCCGCAAGACCCCAGGCAGTTGGTGCATCACGAGGCCCTGGTCTATACCAGTGGCGGGCAGCAGCTGAGTTGGCAGTATCAGATCGATGCGCAGGCCGTGACCGTGCCTGTGCGTGGGCGCATCAGTGCCAACAACGGCGTTGCGCTGATGCAGGCAGCGGCCAAAGGCATGGGGGTGACGGTGCAACCCGACTTCATTGCGCAGCCCTGGCTGGACAGCGGCGAGGTGCGCGAAGCCCTCAGCGACTTTGCGCGGGAGCCGTTGGGCATTTATGCGGTTTTACCCAGCAACCGGTATGTGCCTCAGCGGGTGAGCTTGTTGATGGAGCATCTGGCGGCTGCACTTAGTTCGGTGCGCATGTAGCGTCGTTCGGTCGAAAATGAGCAGCCCATATTGGCGGTTATTACCGACTGGGTCTAGGGATTCCCCTTATCTCATTATTCTTAGGTATCGAACTATAATTCTGATCATTGTTTCTGATTTTCAGTCTCTCAAAGGAAATTAAACATGATCACGAAAGAAGAAAACGAGCTTTTGTGTCGCGTCGAAGGTGATGCGCCAATGGGGCAGTTGATGCGTAAACATTGGGTGCCCATCTGCCTGACGGAAGAAGTGGCTGAGGCTGACGGAACACCGGTCAAAGCAAGAATACTTGGTGAAGACCTAGTGGTCTTCAGAGATACAGATGGCAATCTAGGGGTACTTGATGAGTACTGTCCTCACCGGCGTGCCTCTTTGGTCTTCGGGCGCAATGAGGAGGGTGGGCTTCGATGTCTCTATCACGGCTGGAAAATGGACATTGGTGGCAATGTTCTTGAAATGACGTCAGAACCGGTTGAGAGCGGGATGGTGGATAAGGTCAAGCATAAGGCCTATCCAGCCCAAGAGTGGGGGGGCATGGTGTGGGCCTATATGGGCAAAAAGGATGAGATGCCTGAGTTTGTCCCGCCACGATGGGCTCCAACGCGTGAAACTCGAGTGAGCATTGCCAAGGTGATGTTGCCAGTGAATTGGGCGCAAATTCTGGAAGGCGCCATTGATTCGGCGCACAGCTCAAGCCTGCACAGTTCGGATATGGTTCCTGCACGCGTTAACGGCGCTGAGGCCAACGACAAGAATTGGTTGCGACCTTCCACCGACAAGGCCCCGCGCCTGCAAGTGCAGCGCACAGACTATGGTTTTCGCTATGCGGCTATTCGGCGCCCCATCTTTGATGCCAAGACGCATGACTACGTGCGTACAACAGTCTTTGTTGCGCCTTGGACGGTGCTGATTCCCCCCAACAACTTGTACAACGTGGCGAACGTGAATGTTCCCTCGGATGACACCAATACGTGTTTCTATTTCATTGGTTGGGGCAATCCGTCTCAAACGCCCGAAACTGAAACCTGGCGCAAATTTTTGGGGCAAACCGTTGGTGTTGACCTGGATTCATACTATCGTCCACTGAGGAATTACGACAACCGGTTTTGGCAGAACAGGGAAGCGATGAAGGCGGGCAATTTCTCTGGTATCAAAGGTATTCCCAATCAGGACATGGCCATGTGGCTGACTATGGGCAAGATTGCAGATCGTACGCATGACAGGTTGGGTGCCAGTGACTTGGCGATTGTTGAGTTTCGCAAACAGATGATCGATGCAGTCAAACAATTCCAACAGACGGGGCAAGCGATTGGGGCAGGAGACCACGCAATCCCTTTGAGTGTGTGCTCTTTCCAGGGTGTGATCTCTAAGGAGATCGACTGGCGCAACCATGAGACCAAGTATGTTTGGGACAATGCTGAAAGTGTCTCGGAAGGTGATGACACTTACAAGGTCGGCACCTGAGCCTCTTGATCCCCGAGCAGGCTATTCCTGAACAGGGACGGCCGAAGGACAATGGTCGTTCTTTATCCCGCCCGTATCTCAGGAGACGTCTTACTTGGCGATAGCTTTGCGTAGAACAATGGGTGCACCGCCAAAGGTGCGCTTGCATAGCCAATGCGCCAGTGCAGAGTCTAGATAGTCAGCATGCCCCGGGAACCAGTTTTGTAGTTCCTGCGCCAATCGTTTGTGAATGAGGCGATCACCAGATTTAAGCGAAGCTTCGACTTGCTCGACTGATTTGAGCACTTCATTGTGCTCATTGATGTGGCATTCACTTGCGGGAAACTGAGTCTCCAGCATCCAGGTCTTTTCTTGATCAAAGTGCATGATCAGATGCGATTTGAGTTGAGCAAAAGCATCAATGACTTGAGCTTCATCTGCCTTTATGAGTGCAGCGACACAGTCGATGAACTCCTGATGGGTCGCATCCATCGATTCTCTGTAGGCAGCATCTTCAGCCTCTGACTTATAACGAGCGTTTGTCGTAAATGTATACATCTCGAATGGGATACCTACACGACGGCAGAACATAGCGAGGTTCAGGGCCTGGATGATAGTGTCATAGATAACATCGCCCATAGAACCAGAGAAGTCCAGCGTGATGATCATGCCATGCGACTTGGCATCAGCGAGTGACATGGTACGTTTGAACACATCTTCACTGAACTTATACTTGTGGAGCATCGAGGTGTTCAGGACACCTGACGTACTGACTTTGGCACGTGAGT
>JALRIL010000207.1 GCA_023255445.1 Limnohabitans sp.
GTCGTTGGCGCGCACGATGGCACCCAAGCTGGCGGCCGCGCCAATGGCGGCCAAACCGGCCACACCGGCACCGGCGATGAAGACCTTGGCGGGCGGCACTTTGCCCGCGGCCGTGATCTGGCCGTTGAAGAAACGACCAAAGGCATTGGCCGCCTCAACCACGGCGCGGTAGCCGCTCACGCCGGCCATCGAGGTCAGCGCGTCCATCTTCTGGGCACGGCTGAGCGTGCGGGGCAGTGCGTCGATCGACAGCGCGGTGACCTTTTTGGCCGAGAGCTGCTGCATCAAATCGGGATTCTGGGCCGGCCACAAAAAGCCGATCAGGGTCTGGCCTTCGTGCATCAGCGCCACTTCGTCGGCCGTGGGGGCACGCACCTTGAAGACGATGTCGCTGCCACTCCACAAGGCCGCGGCGTTGGGCGCGACTGTGGCACCGGCTTCGACATAGGCCTCGTCAGACAGGTCGGCCAATGCACCCGCCCCTTGCTCCACGCTCACCTCAAAACCCAGTTTGACCAGTTTGGTCACCACATCGGGCACGGTGGCGACACGTTTTTCGCCGGGGAATATTTCGCGCGGAACGCCTATGCGCATGGAGCGTCTCCTGTTGGTTGTTGTGGAGCAGCCAAGGACAGCTGCAAAGTTTTTAATATAAGCGATTACAAATATATAAACACTTACGTGATGACTTTTTAGCAAAAATCCTTGCACTTCACACTCAGCATTAGCCCCATGAAACGTCGATAATTTCAGAATGGATATCCGTTGGAAACCCAATGTCACCGTGGCCGCCGTCATCGAGCGCGATGGGCGCTATCTGCTGGTTGAAGAACATACCGCAGACGGCCTGCGTCTGAACAATCCGGCCGGACACCTCGACCCCGGCGAATCGCCCATGGCCGGTTGCAGCCGCGAGGCGCTCGAGGAAACCGGTTACCGCTTCGAGCCACAACACCTGGTGGGCGTTTACCTGTCGCGCACCGAGCACCCCACCCGGGGCGAAGACATAACCTACCTGCGCTTTGCCTTTTGCGGTCAGCTCGGTGAGCATGACCCCTCTCGGGAACTGGACACAGGCATTGTGCGCACCGTGTGGATGACGCCACAGGAAATTCGCGACAGCGCCGCACGCCACCGCAGCCCCTTGGTGCTGCAATGCATGGAAGACCATTTGCGCGGTCAACGTCACCCCCTGGACCTTTTTTACGTGGACCCTTCGGTCACCCACAACCCCACATGAGCACTGAACTTCTGACATGGGCCGTCACTGGCACTGCGGCGCTGGGCGCGGGCGTGCTCAACGCAATGGCCGGTGGCGGCAGCTTCCTGACCTTTCCGGCGTTGGTGTTTGCGGGTGTCCCCGTGCTGCAAGCCAACGCCACCAGTTCCATCGCAGTCAGCCCGGGTTATCTGGGCAGTGTGCTGGGGTTCAAGGACGAAATCCGCAGCCTGCCCCCGCGCGAAGTTTGGACCGGTGTCGTCATTTCCGGCTTGGGTGGCCTGGCAGGGGCTGCTTTGCTCATGCTCACCCCAGCCAAATTGTTCTCTGGGCTGGTGCCTTGGCTGCTGCTGGTGGCCACAGTCTTGTTCTGGCTGGGCCCCCACATTGCCCGGTTCAGCCGCAACAGCCAGGCCCAACGGGCCCGCGTGCCGGGGCTGCTGCTGGTGTCCATCTATGGCGGCTACTTCAACGGTGGTCTGGGTATTTTGCTGATGGCGCTGTACACCCTGACCGGGCTGCACCATCTGCACACCGTCAATGCCCTCAAGAACCTGAACTCTTTTGTGCTCTCGCTGCTGTCCGTGGCAGCTTTTGCCTGGGCTGGCGCCATTGTCTGGCCACAAGCACTCTGGATGATGGCCTTGGCCTCCGTGGGCGGCTGGCTGGGCGCGCGCTGGGCCAAACGCTTGCCCATGGCCTATGTTCGAGCCCTTGTTTTGTTGACCGGTGTGGTGATGACGGTGGTGTTTTTCGCCCGGGCCTGAGCGGCCCGAGTGTGAAACACGGGCTTACTGAAACGGCACGGTCTTGCCCGCCGCCACCTGGTCAAGTCGCTCTTTTTCAGCCATGACCTTGGCCACATACCCGCCGTCCTCGGTCAGGTCGTAGCCCCCTAGGTAAAACTTCAAGCCGTCCTCCACCGATCCCCCCTTGAGGCGAATCACCTCCAGCAAGACCGCTACCCCGACCCGCATGTTGATGACCGGGTCAAACGCCGCCATGCGCCCACCGTACTTGGCGTACTTGTGCTCATGAATCCGGGTCATCACCTGCATCAGACCCTGCGCGCCGACAGCACTTTGCACATAGGGGTGAAAGTTCGATTCAATGGCGGCCACCGCCATGATCAAATTGGGTGAGAGTTTGGACGATTTGGACAAGACCTGCGCTTCGGCCACCAGCGCAGCCAGTGGCTCCGGCGCCACGCGGTACTTGTTGGCCAACCACTGCGCCACGGCCGCTTGGTCAGGGGGGAGGTCCTTGAGCTCGACGGCCACCGCGCGCTCGGCCGTGTTCTCAGGCCACCAGGACACCAGCACTTGCCTGTCACGAAACCATTGCAAGCCCTGCTCCTGCACGGCATCCCACAAACCCGGGCGGATCACCAAGGTCAACACCACCACACTCACCCCCACCCCCAGCATCGCCAGGGAGCTGTGGGTAATGATGAAAAACCCCCGGCCCACATCCTTGAGCATGACGCGCAGATGCTGGCACCAGGTGCATGAAGCCGTCATGGAGACCTTTCCTTGTATGGGCCTTGATTATAAATTTCGACCCTTGCAGGCGGGATAATTACGGCATGTCCAGCAAAACACGTGTTGTCGTCGGTCTGTCCGGTGGTGTTGATTCCGCCGTCAGTGCTTACCTGCTCAAGCAGCAGGGCTATGAGGTCGTGGGCATCTTCATGAAGAACTGGGAAGATGACGACGACAGCGAATACTGCTCATCCAACATCGACTTTGTGGACGCCGCCGCTGTGGCCGACGTGGTCGGCATCGAAATCGAGCACGTCAACTTTGCCGCCGACTACAAAGACCGGGTGTTTTCGGAATTTGTTCGCGAGTACCAGGCCGGGCGCACGCCCAACCCCGACATCCTGTGCAACGCCGAAATCAAATTCAAGTCCTTTCTGGACCATGCCATGCGCCTTGGAGCCGAAAAGATCGCAACGGGTCACTACGCTCGGGTCAGGCTCAATGCGCACACTGGCCGCCATGAACTGCTCAAGGGCCTGGACCCGTCCAAGGACCAGAGCTACTTTTTACACCGCCTGAACCAGGCGCAGCTGAGCAAAACCCTGTTCCCGGTGGGCGAGCTGCACAAGACCGAGGTGCGCCGCATCGCTGAAGAAATTGGTTTGCCCAACGCCAAAAAGAAAGACTCCACGGGCATCTGCTTTATCGGCGAGCGACCCTTCCGCGAGTTTCTAAATCGCTACATCAGCAAGGAACCCGGCCCGATCAAGGACCCCACGGGTCGCACGATTGGCAAGCATGTGGGCCTGAGCTTTTATACCCTGGGCCAGCGTCAGGGCCTGGGCATTGGCGGCATCAAAGCCAAAGGGGCACAAAAAGGCGAAGGCGATCACCAGCCCTGGTTTGTGGCCCGCAAAGACATCGAGAAAAACACCCTCTGGGTGGTGCAGGGCCACGACCACCCCTGGCTGCTCTCGCAAGGCTTGCTGGCGTTGGACGCCAGCTGGTGTGCGGGCGTTGCCCCCACGCCAGGCACTTACGCCGCCAAAACCCGCTACCGCCAGGCCGATGCACCCTGCACCCTGAGTCCAGGTGCCGATGGTCAAACCGCCCCCGGTTTTGACCTGCACTTTCCCGAACCGCAATGGGCCGTCACCCCCGGCCAGAGCGCGGTGCTGTACGACGGCGAGGTATGCCTGGGCGGCGGTGTGATCGATGCCGCCATCCCCGTCGCGACCTGAACCTTTGCCAGGAACTTGCCCATGAAGATTGCCGCCATTCAAATGGTGTCCGGCCAGGATGCTCAAGCCAATCTGGCGCAAGCGCTACAGCTGATTGCGCAGGCCGCTTCCGCCGGTGCCGAGCTGGTGGGATTGCCTGAATATTTCTGCCTGATCGGTCAACACGACGGCGACAAACTCGCCATCCAGGAGCCGCTGGGCCACGGCCCGCTGCAAGACGCCCTGAGCGCCGCCGCCCGCCAACACGGCATCTGGCTGGCAGGCGGCACCTTGCCGATTTCCGCCAGCACCTCCGACCATGTGTTCAACACCACCCTGGTCTGGAACCCGCAGGGCCAGCAGGTCGCACGCTACGACAAGATCCACCTGTTTGCCTTTGACAACGGCCGCGAGAGTTACGACGAGTCACGCGTGCTCGAAGCCGGGCGCCAGCCCACCGTGTTCGAACTGCCCTCGCGCGACGGCCACACCTGGCGTGTGGCGCTGTCGGTCTGCTACGACATGCGCTTTGCGGAGTTGTACCGCCAGCTGCAACCGGACCTGATCATGGCGCCCAGCGCCTTCACCCACACCACCGGACAAGCCCACTGGGAAGTGCTGCTGCGCGCCCGCGCCATTGAAAACCTGGCCTACCTCATGGCGCCCGCGCAAGGCGGCCTGCACCCCAGCGGCCGCCGCACCTGGGGCCAGACCCTGGCGATCGACCCCTGGGGCGTGGTCCTGGCCCAACAGGCCGAAGGCCCCGGTGTGGTGCTGGCCGATTGCGACTGGGCGCGTTTGCGGCAAGTGAGGGAACAACTGCCTGCGCTACGGCACCGCAAGTTTTAAGGCTCAGTTCGGCCCGTGCAACCGGGCATGAATGCGCTGCACCGTGCGGTACACCCCCCACAGCACCAACGGTATCGACAAGCCCGCCACCATTTCGGGATTCAGCGGCAGGCCCAGCTTGCTCAAAGCCTTGGCGCCATAAAGCACCAGACTGACCACGTAGTAGCTGATGGCCGCGATCGACAGGCCCTCCACCGTGGACTGCAGCTTGAGTTGCAGATCCTGGCCCCGGGTGAGCTTTTCCAGCAGCTGCTGGTTTTGCGTTTCGGTGGCAATGTCCACCCGCGTGCGCAACAGGGCACTGGTGCGGGTAATGCGCTCGGACAGCGAGGCCAGACGTTGCGCCGTGGCCGCCACGGTGGCCATGGCTGGGCCCAGTCGTCGTTGCATGAATTCGCCCACGGTTTGCGTGCCGTGCACCGGTCGCTCGCGCAATTCACCCAAGCGCTCGCGTACCACGGCGTCGTACGCACGCGTTGCAGAGAAACGATAGCCGTGTTCGGCTGTGGTGCGCTCGACACGTGCGGCCAGCGCCACCAGGTCGTCCAGCAATTCCTGGTCGCTGCCGTCTTTGGCGTCCAGCCGCGCGGCAATGTCGGCCAATTTGTTTTCAGCTTGCGCCAATTCGGCCGACAAGTGTTTGGCCACCGGCAACCCACGCAGCGCCATCAGACGGTAGGTCTCAAACTCCAGCACGCGTTGCGAAATACGCCCCGCGCGCCCTTCGGGTGTCCTGCCCCCAGTGACCACCAGCATGCGCTCGAAGCCATCTGCACCAATGCGGAAGTGGGTGAGCAAGCACGAATGCGACTGACCGCTGACGGTGTTGCCCATGTGCGAGCCAATCACCATGCCTTCGCCCAGCCACTGCTGCGCCTGAGTCAACATATCCTCGTCACCCATGCCCTCGGCCAGCATGGCCATTTGAATCGCGGCCACGGTCTTGCCTGGCAAGCCTCGCAGCCAGTCGGTCCCGGTGGCCACATGACTGGCCAGCTCAGGCAGCACAGCACCCCAGCCCGCGTGTGCCGGCAGAGGCTGCACGATGGAATAGCGCGTGAACTCGGTATGTCGCTCCCACTTGACGGTAAAACCGTCACAGCGCAAACGCAAAAAGTTGCCCTGCAGCTGTTGCAAGTTCAGGTCGGCGTGGCCGGGCAATCGTTGCAGCTGCGACAGCTCCTGCTCGCGTGTGATGTCTTCATTGAGCACCGCCACATAGGTGATGAGCGCCGGCAAACGCACGCGCGCAGATGGACGCGCATGCACCTCGTTGTGCAACACACGGCGCTGTGCATCGTCTGCAGGCAAAAAGCGGGAGTCAATCTCGTTCATGCGCTCATTCTCCCACTGTGGACATCACTTCAGACTATCACTTAAGACGCTGACCGATGCCATCAAACACCTGCGCCTCAATGGCAATCCCCTGGCCCACGCTTTGGGTCACGGTGCAGTACTGTTCAAAGCTTTCCAGCACACGGTCCAGATGTTCCAGCTGGGCGGCGGGCACGCCTAAGGTGAGCGTGGCTGTGATCTTGAGTACCCGCAGGCGGTTGTCGGCATTACGACCCACCTCGGCTTGCACTTTGCAGTGGATAGGATCAGGCGCCTGTTTGAATTTGCGCAGCGCAAACAACAAGGAATCCGACAAACAATTGCCCACTGCAGCACACAACAGCTGCACAGGAGATGGGCCCAAGCCTGTACCCAAGGGCGCCGGCTCATCGGTGGTCACCACCGGCATGTCGCCACCGAAGTGCACATCAAAACGATAGTCGTGCTGCTGCACGAGTTCAATCTGAATGGTTTTGTCGCTCATCGGTTGTCCTTGCAAATTCAGGATTTGGGGGCAGGCCCGGGCTCGGGCTGCAACAAATCCCCGCTGCGCAAGCCCCAGAAGGTCCAGCGCACCAAGGCTGTGATCACCACGCTGGCCAACACCAGCGCCACCAGTCCCACCCATTGCGGCAACCAGCCAGCCTGGCCCAGACGCAAGCTGAACGAGGCAAACGCGGCCAAGGGAAACGACAGGCTCCACATGCCCATGCCAAAGGGCTGGTCAAAACACTGGGGCAGTTGCGACAAGGCCCACAGCACAAAAATCAGCGCCAATGACCAGCACATGAGCGCTGGAACGGACCCCACTTGCCAGACCACAAGGTCGGCACCGATCACTGAAGGTGGGGCAATCAACACGAACACGCTGGGGCGCAAACGATCAGGCCACCCACCCAGGCGTTGCACACGCAGCCATAACAAGCACAACACCACCGGCCACAGCGCCATGCCCATCGAGGCTTGCGCCAGCGCCCATTGCGCATGCCCCAAATCCACACCGGCCAGAGGCACCAACACATTGCCCACCACAGGAATGAGTAGACCTGGCGTGACGCCAACCCACCGTGCGGCGTGCATGCGTATCCAGCGCACCAGCACCGCCACCGTCAAGGCCGCTTGGGCGATAGCGCCAATTTGCCAAAGCACATTCCAAGGTGTCGACACACCGGTGAGGCCCACACCCACTGTGGCCAGCAAAATCATGGACGCGGGCAGGGTGGCTATGAATACATAGCGAACCGGGTGCATCCATTTGTGGTGCACCAGATGCGGCCAGCGAAAAACACGCACCAGCGTCAGCGCCAGCAACACCGCAAACAACGTGGCTGCAGCCAGACCCAAAGCCTGAGCCACCTGCAAGCCTGACTCGCCAAACAGACCGGCGCCTTGGATCCAGGCCAAAGCCAGGCCTGACAGCCCCATCACCGCAATGAACCAGGTCAGGCTCAGATGTTCCAAAGACGCAGGAGCGCGGGGCGGCGGCGTGACCGCAGGCACTGCACAGCTCAAGACAGCCTCTTAGCAGCAGCCACCGGTGCCGCAGGAGCCACCGTTGCTTTCTTTCACACCCAGTTTGCGCAGCAGGATGCCGGGTGGGCAAAAGCCGGTGATGGCTGACTGGAACAGGTTAAAACCCACGAAAGCCGTGAAGGCCAGAAACCATTTGTTCACGAACAACGGACTGCCTTCCACGCCCAAGGCGAGAGACAACATCACAAATGCACCGGCCATCAGGCGGATATAGCGTTCAACAGTCATTTCACTTCTCCTAAAAAATCAGATTCATAGCGCTTGCGGTACAGGGCGTAATACAGCACAGGAATGACCACCAGCGTGAGCATGGTGGACACCAGGATGCCGAAAATCAGCGAGATGGCCAGACCGTTGAAGATCGGATCATCCAGAATAAAGAAGGCACCAATCATCGCGGCCAGGCCGGTCAAGGCAATGGGCTGCGCGCGCACCGCAGCCGACTGCACGACGGCGTCCTTGAAAGCCATGCCTGTGCGCACCTGCAGCTCGATGAAATCCACCAGCAAGATGGAGTTGCGCACAATGATGCCGGCCAGCGCGATCATGCCGATCATGCTGGTGGCCGTGAACTGCGATTGCAGCAAGGCATGACCCGGCATGACGCCAATGATGGTCAGCGGGATCGGCGCCATGATGACCAGCGGCGTGGTGTAGCTCTTGAACTGCGCCACCACCAACAAGTAGATCAGGATCAGGCCCACACCATAGGCGGCCCCCATGTCGCGGAAGGTTTCATAGGTGATTTGCCACTCACCATCCCACTTGATCGCGTATTGACGGAAAGCGTCGCTGGGCTGGCGAATCCAGTACTCGCCCAGCTCACCGGTGTCGGGCAATGCTGCAGCTTTCAGATTGGGACGGATCGCAAACAGGCCATACAGCGGTGAATCCAGCTTGCCGGCCATATCGCCAAACACATAGCTCACCGGTTGCAGGTCTTTGGTGAACAGCGGCTTGTCGATGATGCCTGTGTCGACATGCACCAGCTCGGACAAAGGCACCAAGCGCCCGTTGGCTGCGCGCATCGGCAAGGCCAGCAAGGCATCCAGACCCACCTGTGCGTTTTGTGGCAGCTGCAGACGCACCGGCACAGGCAGCTTAGACTGCCCATCGTGCAGATAGGCAGCATCCATGCCCGACAAGGCGCCGTTGACGGTTTGCGCAATCATCGCCACCGGAATGCCCAAGGCCTCTGCTCGCTGGCGACGCACGGTCAGGTGCGCACGGGGGGCATCTTCCTTGAGCGTGGTGTCAACACCCACGATGTCCGATGTTTGGTCAAACGCTTTGGCCACGCGGGCGGCCAGGGCCTGGCGACCGGCCTCGTCAGGTCCATAAATTTCAGCTACCAGAGGGCTCATCACCGGCGGACCGGGCGGCACTTCGACCACCTTGACGCGGGCGCCATGGCGCTCACCGATTTTTTCCAGCTCCGGACGCAGGCGCTGTGCAATCGTGTGGCTCTTGTCGCTGCGGTGGTGCTTGTCCACCAGGTTGATTTGCAGATCACCCTGTTCGGCATCGGCACGCATGTAGTACTGGCGCACCAGTCCGTTGAAGGTGATGGGACTGGCCGTGCCGGCATACCCTTGCACATCGGTCACTTCGGGTTGCTTGGCCAGGAATGCGCCCATTTCGTGCAAAGCTGAAGCTGTGCCCTCCAGGGGTGTGCCCGCAGGCATTTCCACCACCACCTGGAACTCGCTCTTGTTGTCAAAGGGCAGCATTTTCAGCACCACCCATTGCACCAAGGTCAGCCCCACCGACAGCATCAG
>JALRIL010000009.1 GCA_023255445.1 Limnohabitans sp.
CATCAGCGAAGAAGATCGTTGAGACAGTCGAGCGCACAGGTGCAACCGTCGCGGGTCCAGTGCCGCTACCAACAGAGAAGAACACCTATTGCGTGATTCGCTCTCCTCACAAGTACAAGGACAGCCGCGAGCACTTCGAGATGCGCACACATAAGCGCCTCATCGACATCATCGATCCAACTCCTAAGACAGTGGATTCATTGATGCGTCTTGATTTGCCAGCAGGCGTTGACATCGAGATCAAGCTCTAAGGAAAGGACGAAACTCATGACACGTACATTGATTACACAGTCTTACGGTTCGTCCATCAAGGGCGTTCTCGGTAAGAAGCTTGGTATGACCCAAGTATTTGATTCCAACAACAGAATGATTCCTGTAACAGTTGTTTCAGTTGAGTCATGCGTTGTCACATCAATTCGCACACCTGAGAAAGATGGCTACTCAGCTATCCAACTTGGATTTGGCGCAATTGATCCGAAGAAAGTTTCTAAGCCAGTTGCAGGTCAATTTGCTAAGTCAGGAGTGACACCACGTCGTGCGCTCGCTGAACTTCGCACCTTGTCAGCTGCTGATTACACCGTTGGACAAGAAGTTGGTGCAACAACATTTGCAGTGGGCGATGTCGTCGATGCAACTGGAACATCAACCGGTAAAGGAACTGCTGGTGTAATGAAGCGCCACGGTTTCTCTGGAATTGGTGCATCACACGGTGTTGATAAGAAGCACCGCATGCCTGGTTCAGTTGGTAACCGAACTACACCGGGTCGCGTTTTCAAAGGAAAGCGCATGATGGGCCGCACGGTGATGCCGGGCGACTTCATGTCGATCAGCAGGAAGGAAATGCCGGTCTGCGGCTTGCCTTCCGTGCTGGTGCGCACCAGGCAGAAGATCCATTCGCCGTACTGGCCCAAGGTGGTCCAGGTTTTCTGGCCGTTGACGATGTATGTGTCGCCCACACGCTCAGCGCGGGTTTTGAGCGACGCCAGGTCCGAGCCGGAGCCTGGTTCGCTGTAGCCCTGGCTCCACCAGACGTCGCCGCTGGCGATGCCGGGCAAAAAGCGCTTTTGCTGCGCTTCGTTGCCAAAAGCCATGATGACCGGAGCCACCATGACGGGCCCGAAGGGCACGGTGCGCGGCGCTCCGGCCAGGGCGCATTCTTCTTCAAACAGGTGTTTTTGCACCGCGTTCCAGCCCGGGCCGCCGAATTTCTGGGGCCAACCGTAGCCCAGCCAGCCCTTTTGGCCCAGAATTTTGGCCCAGCGCTGCATGTCGTCGCGGGTCAGTCGCATGGCGTTGTGCACTTTGTGCGAAATCTCAGCGGGCAAGTTTGCCTTGACCCAGGTGCGGATCTCATCGCGGAACGCGAGTTCTTCGGGGGTGAAAGCCAAGTCCATTGTGGGCATCTCAAAACTGAATTGATGCAGGTTTTTAGCACGATCGTGCACATGGCGAGGTCTATGGGGCGACAGGCTGCAGGGATAATCAGGACCGCATGAAAAATATCGTCATCCTGATTTCCGGTTCCGGCTCCAATATGCAGGCCATTGTGGAGGCTGCCCGGACCCAGCAGTGGGCTGAAAAACAGGGGATCCAGGTGATGGCGGTGCTCAGCAACCGGCCCGATGCCGCAGGTCTGGCCTGGGCCCGGACGCAAGGCTTGCGCACAGAAAGTCTGGACCACAAAGCCTTTGCCAGCCGCGAGACGTTTGATCAGGCCTTGATGCAGGCCATTGATGCGTTCCATCCTGCACTGGTGGTGCTGGCTGGCTTCATGCGGATCCTTACCCCGGCTTTTGTGACGCATTACGCGGGGCGCATGGTCAACATCCATCCCTCGTTGTTGCCCGCGTTTGCAGGGCTGAACACCCATCAGCGAGCAATTGAGGCGGGTTGTAAGTTTGCAGGCGCTACGGTGCATGAAGTCACGGCCGAGCTCGATCACGGCCCCATCCTCGCGCAGGCCGTGGTGCCTGTCTTGCCCAGCGATACACCGCAAACACTGGCGATGCGCGTGCTCAGCCAGGAACACCGCATCTATCCTCAGGCCATTGCCGAATTCTTGCGACAGCGTTGAGTTGCGGTTCAGTCCCCCACGCGAACAAATCGAAGTTGTCGCTGCCCCATGAATTCGATGGATTCCTCAAACATGGCTGCAGGTCGAACCCACAAGCCCTGCTGACCGTACAGGGCCTGGTACAGCGTCATGGGCTCCAGCGTTTCGCTGTGACGAACTGTGCCCAGCACGCGGTAATGTCCGCCTTTGTAGTGGCGGTACGTGCCCAGCGGCGTCTGGATCAATTCGGGCAGGTCATCATCGGTCATGGCAAGCAAATGGGACAATATGGACCTATGCATCCTAAAGCCCTTCTTGACGCTTGCGCCGAACTGGTCAAGCGCTGCCTTCAATTCGATCATCCTGCTGATGCGGTGGTCTCGCGCTATTTTCGCGAGCACCGTTCGTTGGGCCCGCGCGAGCGCGCCACCTTGGCCGAAACCGCGTTCGCCGTCTTGCGTAAAAAACTGTTGTTTGAGCAATTGGCCCGTTCCGGAAGCGGCCCTAAAGAGCGACGCTTGGCGATGTTGGGCTTTGCGGGCCCCCGCGACTTTTTGAAGAGCGCCCTGAGTGACGCCGAAAAAACCTGGCTTGACGCTTGTGACCAGGTGCCACCTTCTGACTTGCTGGCACCACATCGGCACAACCTGCCCGAGTGGATGGCCAAGGCCTTGCAGGCCCAATTGGGCGATGACTTCTGGGCCTGGGCGCAGGACCAGCAAAATGCGGCGCCTCTGGATTTGCGCGTCAACAGCCTGCAGGCCAAGCGTGATGCGGTGCTCAAAGAGCTTCAGCAAGCGGGCGTGCAAGCCCAACCAACGCCATATTCTCCCTGGGGCTTGCGCTTGCAAGGCAAGCCCGCCTTGCAAAAGCTGGACGTGTTCACCCGTGGTGCCGTCGAGGTGCAGGACGAAGGCTCACAGCTGTTGGCGCTGCTGGTGGATCCGCATCGCGGTGAAATGGTGACCGACTTTTGCGCCGGCGCAGGCGGCAAGACCCTGGCGCTGGGTGCGTCCATGCGCAGTACGGGCCGGCTCTATGCGTTTGACGTGTCTGCACACCGTCTCGAAGCGCTCAAGCCTCGTCTGGCGCGCAGTGGCTTGTCCAACGTCCATCCGGCCGCGATTGCGCATGAGCGCGATGAGCGCATCAAACGGCTGGCGGGGAAGATGGACCGAGTCCTGGTCGATGCGCCTTGCTCTGGTCTGGGGACCTTGCGCCGTAACCCCGATTTGAAGTGGCGTCAGTCCGAGCAGGCGGTGCTGGAGCTGACCGCCAAGCAGACGGCCATTTTGGACAGCGCAGCGCGCTTGCTCAAGCCGGGAGGTCGTCTGGTGTACGCCACCTGCAGCGTGCTGCAGCAGGAAAACGATGATATCGCGCAAGCGTTTACCTTGGCGCATCCCCAATTCAAGCCGGTTCCCGTTGCGCAAGAGCTGCAGCGACTGAAGGTGGAAGGCGCGTCCGGATTGTGCACAGCCAACGGAGACTATTTGCGCCTGTGGTCACACCGCCACGGAACGGACGGTTTTTTTGCCGCCGTTTGGGAAAGGGTTTGATGTAAAGCACTGGCTTTCGAGAGGAGAAAAACTTAAAATCAGCGAATTGACCGCATTTGGCGGCGTTCTGTAAAGGTATTGCCTTGATTTTTGCTGATTCCGATATTTTCAATGCGCTCTTGCAATGGCTGGGCCACGGTTTGTTTGACCTGGCTTGGTGGCAGGTGGTGCTGATCACGCTGTTGCTGACGCACATCACCATCGCCAGCGTCACGATTTACCTGCACCGTCATTCTGCCCACCGTGCCCTGGACTTGCACCCGATTCCAGCGCATTTCTTCCGTTTCTGGCTGTGGATGACCACTGGCCAGGTGACCAAGGAGTGGACCGCGATTCACCGCAAGCACCACGCCAAGTGCGAGCGTGAGGGTGACCCCCACAGCCCCGTGGTGTATGGCATCGAAACCGTGTTCTGGAAGGGTGCGGAGCTCTACCGCGCCGAAGCCAAGAACAAGGAAACGCTGGAGCGCTACGGCCACAACACCCCCAATGACTGGATCGAGCGCCACGTGTACACCGGCCGCTCTGCGCTGGGTGTGAGCCTGATGCTCATCATCGATGTCCTGATCTTTGGTATCGCAGGCTTGTCGGTCTGGGCGGTGCAAATGGCGTGGATCCCGATCACAGCAGCCGGCATCATCAACGGGATTGGCCACTGGTGGGGTTACCGTAACTTCGAGGCGCAAGACGCCAGCACCAACATCCTGCCCTGGGGCATCATCATTGGTGGCGAAGAGCTGCACAACAACCACCACACCTATCCAACGTCGGCCAAGTTGTCGGTCAAGCCCTACGAGTTTGACATTGGCTGGGCCTACATCACGCTGCTGAGCAAACTGGGCTTGGCTACAGTCAAGAAAACCCCGCCGAAAGCAGCTTACGGGGATGTGCGTCCGGTGGCTGACGAGAAGACCCTTGAAGCCCTGATCGCCAACCGCTATGAGGTCATGGCCAACTACGCCCGAGGTCTGCGCGGTGTGGTGGCGCAGGAGGCCAGCAAGCTGGGCGATGCCAAGGTTCTGGGTGCTGCCAGTCGCTGGCTGCACCGCGACGTCGAAAAGGTGCCTGCCGACGCCATGCCGCAACTGGCTAAGGCCCGAGCTGCCAGTCCGGCCTTGGACAAGATGGTGCAAATGCGTGAGGAGCTGCGCCAGATCTGGCTGAACACGCATGAGTCGCGTGAGCAACTGGCCGCTGACCTGCAGGCCTGGTGCAAGCGCGCCGAGGACAGCGGGATTGCCGCACTGCGCGAGTTCTCCACCAAGCTTCGTTCGGTGCGGGTTCGCGCTGCCTGAACAAGCGTTGTTTGAAGGGGCCCCGCTGGATGCGGGGTCATAAAAAAAGCCGCTGAACTTCAGCGGCTTTTTTGTTGGGGTGGTCTGAATTACTTCAGCTTCACTTCCTTGTACTCGACGTGCTTGCGAGCTTTGGGATCAAACTTCATGATCGCCATTTTCTCGGGCATGGTCTTTTTGTTCTTGCTGGTGGTGTAGAAGTGACCGGTACCGGCCGTGGACTCCAGCTTGATCTTTTCGCGTCCGCCTTTGCTTGCCATGGTGTTAGCTCCTTAAGAAGGTTCAGGCTTGACCGCGAGCACGCATGTCTGCGAGCACGGCATCGATGCCATTTTTGTCGATCAGGCGCAGGGCGGCGCTGGACACGCGCAGGCGCACCCAACGGTTTTCGCTCTCGACCCAGAAACGACGGTATTGCAGGTTCGGCAGGAACCGGCGCTTGGTTTTATTGTTGGCGTGGGAAACGTTGTTCCCGACCATGGGCTTCTTGCCCGTTACGTCACAGACGCGTGCCATGAGGACACTCCAGTATTTTTGATACGGCTGGTGCCGAACGGTCATTGCAAGTTTGCAATCCCCAGGCGCTCCAGCCTCACCTCGCCAGGATGGGTGGCGGTAACCCAGATCACTGCACCTGTGTGTCCCGCAGATCAAGCAGGCAAACGCAGCAAAGCCTGAAATTATAGCCAAAAATGGCCGGGCCGGCGATCAGCCGATTTCCTGCTCCAAAAAGCGCTGGGCGTCCAGTGCAGCCATGCAGCCCGTGCCGGCGCTGGTAATCGCTTGGCGGTAGACGTGGTCCTGAACGTCGCCTGCAGCGAATACGCCGGGCACACTGGTCTGGGTAGAAAAGCCTTTGTGGCCGCCTTGGGTGACGAGGTAGCCGTTTTCCATCTCCAGCTGGCCTTTGAAGATGTCGGTGTTGGGCGTGTGGCCAATGGCAATGAAGCAGCCTTTGAGTGTCACGTCTTCGGTGCTGCCGTCCTGGGTGCTTTTGAGGCGCACGCCGGTGACGCCGCTGGCGTCGCCCAGCACTTCGTCCAGGGTGCGGTGGGTTTTGAGCTCGATTTTGCCTTCAGCGACTTTGGCCATCAGCTTGTCGACCATGATGGGTTCGGCGGTGAATTTGTCGCGACGGTGGATCAGGTAGACCTTGTTGGCAATATTGGACAGGTACAGGGCTTCTTCGACGGCGGTGTTGCCGCCTCCCACCACGCAGCAGACTTCGCCACGGTAGAAGAAGCCGTCGCAGGTGGCGCAGGCGCTCACGCCACGGCCCTGAAACTCGGATTCGGAGGGCAGACCTAAGTAGCGTGCTGAGGCGCCGGTGGCGATGATCAGGCTGTCGCAGGTGTAGGTGCCAGAGTCGCCGGTCAGCGTAAAGGGTCGCTTGGACAGGTCCACTGCATTGATATGGTCAAAGACTATCTGGGTGTTGAAGCGTTCGGCGTGTTCCTGAAAACGCTGCATCAGCTCGGGGCCTTGCACGCCATGAACGTCGGCGGGCCAGTTGTCGACTTCGGTGGTGGTCATGAGCTGGCCGCCTTGGGCCATGCCGGTGATCAACAGGGGGTTAAGGTTGGCGCGGGCGGCATACACCGCTGCGGTGTAGCCGGCAGGGCCGGAACCAAGGATCAGGACTTTGGCGTGTTGGGTCGTGGCGCTCATGACAATCTTCTTGAGGGATAAGGGTCTAAAAACAGCGGAAACTGCTTTGCAGTGGCTCAATTGTAGGCAGGCTGGTTTGTCCGCATTTGTTTCAGGTCATGAGGGGTTGGATCGGGTAAGCTTGCACCTAGACATGAGTTACTCCTTGCACACCCTCACAGGCTCAGGCGAAGACCTGGGCGCGCCCGAGATTCCAGTCAGTGGCTGGCGTCGTTTTACCCAGGAAATTTCCTTGCTGTTCACAGGCGTTGCCTTGCTGTTGGCCATGCTCGCGTTGATCAGCCACAGCCCGGTAGATGCAGCGTGGTCCACTACGGGTTCGCAGGACCAGCCGCACAACTGGTTGGGTCATGTGGGTGCATGGTTTGCTGATGTTTCGTATTTCCTGCTGGGCTATTCTGTCTGGTGGCTGGTGCTGGCGGCCTTGCGTTTGTGGGCGCAAGGGTTTCGCCGCTGGCTCTACAGTGCTGATGTTCCCAGAGGCGGTTTGTTGCCGCCCCGGCTGGATCGCGCTCTGGTTGTGGTGTGCATGGGCTTGGTGTTGCTGATTTCAGCCAGTGCGGCGCTGGAGTGGTCCCGTCTGTATCGTTTGGATGCAGGCCTGCCCGGGCCCGCGGGAGGGGTGTGGGGGCTGGTGCTTGGGCAGTGGGGAGAGCACTGGTTGGGTTTTAACGGCTGCGCCTTGCTGGCCTTGGGTGTGATGGTGCTTTCCAGTGCCTGGGTGTTTGGGTTTTCCTGGGGCCAGTGGGCTGAACTGATTGGCGAGCGCATTGATCGCCTGGTGCGTGCGCGCGAACACCGCAAGGAACTGGAGCAAGATCTGGCCATGGGGCAGCAAGCCCTGCGTGAGCGCGAGCAGGTGGCCAGCCCCTTCCAGCCGATTGAACCCTTGCTCGATACCGAGATGCTCGCCGCCCCGGAGGGGCAACTGGACCTGGAGCCCGTGCCAGTGCCTGCGCCCAAGCCCGCAGTGGTCATTGAAACGCCTGTGGCCCAGGTGCAGCAAAGCGAGCGCGTGGTCAAGGAAAAGCAAAAGCCCTTGTTCAACGAGCTGCCAGACAGCAAGTTGCCCCAGGTGGATTTACTCGACGCCATGACCAGCCGGCAGGAGACCGTGTCACCAGAAACCCTGGAGATGACCAGTCGCCTGATCGAGAAAAAACTTTCGGATTTTGGCGTCAAGGTACGGGTGGTGGCTGCGGCTCCGGGGCCGGTCATTACCCGTTACGAAATCGAGCCCGACACCGGTGTCAAAGGTTCGCAAATCGTCAACCTGGCCAAAGACCTGGCGCGTTCGTTGTCGCTGGTATCCATCCGCGTGATTGAAACCATCCCGGGCAAGAACTACATGGCGCTGGAATTGCCCAACGCCAAACGCCAGTCCATCAAGCTCAGCGAAATTCTGGGCTCGCAAATTTACAACGAAGCCAAGTCCATGCTGACCATGGGCTTGGGCAAAGACATTGTGGGCAACCCTGTGGTGGCCGACTTGGCCAAGATGCCCCACGTGCTGGTGGCCGGTACCACGGGCTCGGGCAAGTCGGTGGGTATCAACGCCA